>JAGWVG010000072.1 GCA_018970965.1 Alphaproteobacteria bacterium
GGAACGGATTTTTGCCCAACTGCTCTGGGGGCATGGCAGCGTATTGATGCCCTTGCTGCTGGCCAATGCGGCGCTGATCCTCTTTGGCTGGCGACACTATCGACTGCTGCGCGTTCAAGTTGAAGAGCGGGCGCGCGCTGCAGCACGGGCGCGCACTTTGGCAATGCGTGATCCGCTGACCGGCTTTCACAATCGCCGCTCGCTGGCAGAATCGGGCGCTGAACTGTTGGCGCAAGCCGCGCATCGCGGCCGCGTGATGGTGATGATGCTGCTTGATGTCGATCATTTTAAAAATGTGAACGACATTCACGGCCATGCCGTTGGCGATGGGCTGTTACGATCAATCGCGGCAGAAATTGCGCGTCTTGCGCCACCGGGCGCCGTAATGGCACGTCTGGGCGGGGATGAATTTGCCTGCGCCTTTGAAATTGCGCAGGATGACCCCGCTGCCGCCCATGCTGTTGCGGAAGGGTTGGTCAGCCGCCTCAGTCAACCGCTCAAGGCCGATGGCACGCATGTCCACACCAGCATTTCTCTGGGCATCGCACTCTCTGGGCCGGACTGCGATACTGTGGATCAGCTGCTCCGCCGCGCCGATATTGCGATGTATGCTGCCAAGCAACGCGGGCGCAATGGCGTCTCGTGGTTTGACACCTCGATGGAAAAGGCGCTGCAAAAGCGTTCAGAGCTGGAGGCCAAAATGCGGCAGGGCATTCCAGCGGGTGAATTTGAACCATATTTTGAACAGCAGATTGACTTGGCAACGGGTCGGCTTGCGGGCTTTGAAGTGTTGGCGCGCTGGAACCACCCTGTGTTGGGACATATCCCACCGGCACAATTCATACCTGTTGCAGAAGAGACGGGCCTGATTGGAGACTTGTCTTTCTCGGTCATTCGCAAGGCCTTGCTTGAAGCACGAGATTGGGATCCTAACCTCAGCATCAGCATCAATTTATCGCCCTTGCAGCTGCGCGATCATTGGCTGGCGCAAAAATTGGTCAAACTCTTGGTGGAGACCAGCTTTCCCGGACATCGGCTGGAAATTGAAATCACTGAAACCGGCTTGTTTGATAATTTGCCCTTGGCGCAATCCATTGTCGGTAGCCTTAAAAATCAGGGCATAAGGCTGGCGCTCGATGATTTTGGCACGGGCTATAGCTCGCTTGCGCATTTGCGCGCGCTGCCTTTTGACCGAATTAAAATTGATAAAAGCTTTGTCCTCTCCCTGCTCGACAACCCAGAAAGCGCGGCAATTGTGAACGCGATTGCGCGTCTGGGTGACAATTTGTCATTGCCCGTCACTGCGGAAGGCGTTGAGTGCGCTGAAATTGAGGCGCGCCTTCGTGAAATAGGCATCAACAAGGCGCAAGGCTGGTTATATGGCCACCCCATGCCCATCGCAGCCGTGCGTCGCTTATTATCCGAACGCCAGCTTTTGCCCGCCAGTGGCCAAGCCGCACCGGCACGCTTGTTAAGTTAAACGCGCGCACCTCGGTTGGACTTAGCACCGATATCCGCCTAAAGCGCGGCCATGGCAGATCGCTTTTACAAAATGCACGGGCTGGGCAATGACTTTGTCGTGATTGATGGTCGCACTGCGCCTGTCGAAATGACGCCGTCTCGCGCCCGCGCGATTGCGGATCGGCGCACGGGCATTGGGTGCGATCAGCTTATTTTGTTGGGGCCCTCTGCGACGGCCGATGTGCAGATGCGCATATTCAATGCTGATGGCAGCGAAGTCGAAGCCTGTGGCAACGCGTCTCGCGCCGTTGCACTCCTATTGGGCGGCACATCACGTGTTGAAACTTTAGGGGGCGTGATCACGCTGGAAGCACAAGGCAACCAAGCCGTTGTCGATATGGGCGCCCCGCGCTTTGACTGGGATGCCATCCCCTTGGCCTATGCGATGGACACCCTCAAAATGCCCGTCGGCTGGGAAGACTTGGACGCACCAGCGGCTGTCAATGTCGGCAACCCCCATGTCATTTTCTTTGTGGCAGATGCGCAAACCATTGCTCTTGAACGGCTTGGGCCATTGATTGAGACTGATCCGCTTTTTCCGGCGCGCATCAATGTGAATGTTGCGAGCGTGGCCGGGCCCAATCATCTTACCCTGCGCGTGTGGGAACGAGGGGCTGGCCTGACCCAAGCCTGCGGCACCGGTGCCTGCGCAACAGCCGTTGCGGCCATCCGGCGCGGGCTGGCGACAAGCCCCGTAACTGTTTCTCTGCCGGGCGGTGATTTGCAGATTGCTTGGGCCCCGGGTGAAACCATCCGCATGACGGGGCCTGCCACACATGTGTTCTCAGGCGAAGCGGACTGGAGCCAGTTCGGATGAGCCGGGTGGAGGTGGTCAATTTCGGCTGCCGCCTCAACATCGCCGAAGGAGAAGCCATCCGCGAGGCGGCGTCTGGGGTGGACGATACAGGGCCAGAGCTGATCATCATCAACAGCTGCGCCGTCACGGCCGAGGCAGAGCGCCAAGCGCGTCAAACCATTCGCCGGTTGAAGCGTGATCGGCCTGAGGCACGGATCATCGTCACAGGCTGTGCCGCTGAAACCAGTGCAGCCTCGTTCGCGCAAATGGCCGAGGTTGAAGGCGTTGTCCCCAATGCCGAGAAGCGCAAGCCGATGAGTTTCGGCCTGCCTTTTGATGGGGCGAATGCGCTGCGCCCTGCCGTTTCAGGCGCAGACCATGCGCGCGCCTTTATCGAGGTGCAAAATGGCTGCGACCATGATTGCACCTTTTGCGTGACAACGCTGGCACGTGGCGCCAGCCGATCTGTCCCAGCAGGGGCAGTCATTGATGCTGTGCAGGCGGCCATGGATCGCGGCCAGCGTGAAGTGATTTTAACGGGGGTGGACCTTACAAGCTATGGTGCCGACTTGCCCGGCACGCCCAATCTCGGCCAATTGGTGGACCGCATCCTGCGCCATGTGCCGCAGCTTGAGCGGCTGCGCCTGTCATCGATGGATTCGATTGAGATTGATGATCGGCTGTTTGACCTGATCACCCAAGAGCCACGCATGATGCCGCATGTCCATTTATCGCTGCAATCGGGTGACGACATGATTTTGAAGCGGATGAAACGGCGGCATTTGCGCGCCGATGCCATCCGCTTGGTAGAGCGGCTGAAAACGGCACGGCCTGAGATTGCGATTGGCGCAGATATTATTGCGGGCTTCCCAACCGAAGATGAGGCGATGTTTGCCAACAGCCTTGATCTCCTTTCGGCGTGTGATGTCGTCTTCGGTCATATCTTTCCCTATAGCCCCCGCCCCGGCACAGCGGCCGCCCGGATGCCGCAATTGGGCCGCGATGTTGCACGTGCGCGCGCAGAAATTTTGCGCGCCAACGTTGCCGCGCGCAAAGCCAAATGGCTCTCTGGCCTTGTGGGAACGCAACAGCGCGTGCTGGTAGAATTGGATGGCAAAAGCGGTCATGCGGAAAATCATGCCCGTGTCGAAATTATCGGCGGGCGGGATTTCCGTTATGATGCAGATGCCCTAAAGGGCCGCGTCATGACCGTAACAATCACCGCCAGCACGGGCGATCATCTGATAGGCGATGTTTATGAGCGATGAGACCGCAACGCCTTGGCACAAGAAATTGCTGGGCGGTTTTCGCCGCACATCCGAACGGCTGACCGAAAATCTCACTGGCCTCGTCACCAAATCGCGCCTCGATGCCGATGCGTTGGATGAGATTGAAGAAGCGCTGATCGTCTCAGACCTTGGCCCGGCGACTGCGCGGCGCATCCGCGATAAGTTGGCCGATAGCCGCTATGAGCGCGGCATTGATGAAGCTGGCATTCGTGCTGTGGTCGCCGAAGAAATCAAAAATGTGCTTGAGCCCGTTGCCAAGCCGCTTGATGTGATTGCCTTCCCACGGCCACAAGTCATTCTGGTCATTGGCGTCAATGGATCGGGCAAGACGACGACAATTGCCAAGCTCGCGCATTTGTTCCTCGAACAAGATTATGGTGTGATGCTGGCGGCTGGCGATACCTTCCGCGCGGCAGCTATAGGTCAACTCAAAATCTGGGCAGAGCGTTTGGGCGTTCCAATTGTCTCGGGGCCTGAAGGCGGGGATGCCGCGGGCATTGTCTTTGATGCAGTGAAGCAAGCGACCGAAACTGGCATTGATGTCTTGATTGTCGATACAGCAGGCCGCCTCCAAAATAAGCGCGAACTGATGGACGAGCTGGCCAAAATCCATCGCGTGCTGGGTCGGCTTAATCCGGCTGCGCCGCATGATGTTGTCTTGGTGCTCGATGCCACCACGGGGCAAAACGCCCTCTCGCAAATTGAAATTTTTAAAGAAGTTGCGGGTGTGACGGGTTTGGTCATGACCAAGCTTGATGGCACCGCCCGTGGCGGCGTGCTTGTGGCCGCGGCTGAGAAATTTGGCCTGCCGATCCACGCTATTGGCGTGGGCGAAACACTGGAAGATTTGCGGCCCTTTGACCCGGCGGAACTCGCGCAAATTATCGCAGGGGCGGATAAGCCATGACTGATCCCACACCCAAGGCTGCGCCGCCGCAAAATCTGATCCTTGATCTGGGGCCGCTGGCGCTTTTCCTGCTGACATATTGGCTGGCGAATGTGTGGGTCGCGACAGGCATTTTCATGCTGGCGACATTGGGCGCCCTCATTTGGTCCAAGCTTAAACATGGCAGCATATCAGTGCTGCTGATGTTTTCTGGTGTGATGGTGCTGCTCTTTGGCGGGCTAACCATCTGGCTGCATGATGAGACATTCATCAAGATGAAGCCCACGCTCTATTACGCTATGGTCGCGGGCATCCTCTTCTTTGGAACATTGACCAAGAAGCCGACGCTCGAGCGCGTGATGGCGCATGCTTATCCGGAATTAAATGCGCAAGGCTGGCATAAGCTGACGCGTAATTTTGCGTGGTTTTTTGTCGTGATGGCGGTGCTGAATGAGGTTGTTTGGCGCAACAGCAGCACGGGCTTTTGGCTGGGCTATAAATTATGGGGTGCGCTGCCGCTGACATTTATTTTTGGCGCGGCGAACATCCCAATGATTTTGCGGCATTCAACACCAACTGAGACAAAAGACGGCGCGTAGTTAACTGGCGTCCAGCAGGCCGTGCTTTTTCAAACAATGGCGTAGCTGGTCATACGTCAGCCCCAGCGTCTTCGCCGTTGCGCGCTGATTATGGCGGTGGCGGATCAACGCTGCTTCCAAAAGCTGGCGTTCATAAGCATGCACGGCTGCGCGCAATCCTCCCGGGGCATCCGGCACTGTCGCCGTCGCGGTGACTGCTGGCGCGGCTGGCGATGCGTCTGGAGGCGCCATATCTTGCCCAGCCATAGGCCGCCAGGGCGACGCAAAGGGATCAAAAACAATGTCAGCGACGGGCGCTGCCCAATCTTCCCAGCGATAGACGGCGCGTTCGGCCACATTGCGCAACTCGCGGATATTGCCGGGCCAGCCAAAGGCTTCCATCTCTGTCATTGCGGGCTTTGCAAAGCCAGGCCAGCTCGGCCAGCCAAGTTCTGCCGCCATGCGCCGCCCAAAGAAATCGGCCAGCTGCGCCACATCGCCCTCGCGCACGCGCAGTGGCGGCAAGGTGATCACTTCAAAAGACAGCCGGTCAAGCAAGTCTGCACGAAAGCGGCCCTGATCCACCAGGCGCGGCAAATGTTCATTGGTCGCTGCCACAATCCGCACATCGACCCGGATGGGCCGATTGGCGCCAATACGCGTGACCTCGCCATATTCCACCGCGCGCAACAGGCGTTCTTGCGCGCCAGAAGAAAGTGTTGCCAATTCATCGAGAAACAACGTGCCGCCATCAGCCTCTTCAAAGCGACCAGCGCGGGCGCGCGTTGCGCCGGTAAAGGCGCCCGCCTCATGACCAAAGAGTTCAGCCTCAATCAGCGTCTCTGTAAGGGCCGCACAGTTCATGGCGACAAAGGGGCCATCCCAACGTGGCGAGAGCCGGTGGAGACGCTCTGCAACCAATTCCTTGCCCGTCCCGCGTTCGCCAATCACCAGCACGGGCCGGTTGAGCTGCGCGGCACGGCTGACACGTTCCACGCTATCCAAAAAAGCGAGCGATTGACCAATAAAGGGGTTGTCGCGATCCATGCGCTAATTGTTAGGATATTTTCCCAATCATTAGCAATTAAAAATTATGTGAATCACATGACCATCCCGAAAAAATGGCGTTTTTCCGGTCTTTTTTAGACTTGGCACGCCTCCTGCAATGCTTTGGACATAACGCACAAGCACCTGCAACCTCACCCTTCAGGAGACCGATCATGAACCGCTATAAAGCTTTCGACTTCCGGGCTTCGATCCTCGCTATCGTCGCCACATTATTCCTCAGCACGAGCAGCCTGTTGTTTGCAGCAGGCCCCGTTGGCCAAGCCAGCGCCACAAATGCGGCAGCTCAGGATTATCCGCTCGCTTAATTCCCTTCCAGCCGCTTGCCCCAAGCAGCTGGATCCGCCGGGAAGGATCCCCCCATTCTTCCCGGCCCCCTTTCAAGACTGTGACATGCGTCACGCCAAGGAGTTTCAATCATGGGTATTTTTTCCCGAACCCGCGATATCATCGCCGCCAATGTCACCGACTTGCTTGATAAGGCGGAAGACCCTGCAAAGATGATCCGCATGATCATCATGGAGATGGAAGAGACGCTGATCGAAGTGCGCGCCTCTGCCGCGCGCACCATTGCGGATCAAAAGGAACTCCGCCGCCACATCGCCAAGCTGGAAACGCTGCAAGACAGCTGGCGCGAAAAGGCTGAGCTGGCCTTGTCGAAAGATCGCGAAGATCTGGCGAAGGCCGCATTGGTTGAACGCCAAAAGGCCGTCGATATGGCGGAACAGCTTCAGTCGGAAATCGCCGTGCTCGACGATGCCCTTAAGGTGAATGAAGAAGACATCGCCAAGCTGCAGGCCAAGCTGCGCGAAGCGCGCGCGCGCCAGAACAGCGTGATGACGCGTCTGGAAGCGGCAAATAATCGCATCCGCGTGCGCGAAGCCTATGCCGGCACCAAGGTGGACGAAGCCTTTGCACGCTTTGAAACGCTGGAACGCCGGGTTGACCTTGCCGAAGGTCGGGCAGATGCTCTGGGCATGGGTGTAGAACCGAAAACCCTTGAAGAAGAAATTGCCGAGCTGCGCTCTTCGGAAAAGGTGGAGGCTGAGCTGGAAGCGCTTAAGGCGCAAGTGAAGAAAGGCTGAACCAATGCCGCCCGAAATCATCATTGCCCCGCTTGTTGTCGGCATTCTCTTTCTCGGACTGCCCTGGCTGATCCTCCACTATATGACCAAGTGGAAGACCGCCGCCACGCTGACCCGCGAAGACGAAAATCTTCTCGACGAGCTGTATGACATCGCCCGCCGCCTTGAAGACCGGATGACCACGATCGAACGAATCATCGCTGCAGACGACCCCAATTGGAAGAAGAGCGCCTAAGCGTCTCGACCCCTCAAAACTCTCCACGCTAAAACGGAGTACCGATCATGGCTGCAAGCCGCACCAATTTTTATCTCGATAAGCAAAACAGCAAATGGCTGGGCGTGTGCTCGGGCATTGCGGACTACACG
Organism: Alphaproteobacteria bacterium; assembly: GCA_018970965.1. Lineage (GTDB taxonomy): Bacteria > Pseudomonadota > Alphaproteobacteria > Sphingomonadales > Sphingomonadaceae > Aquisediminimonas. Next base: position 7,587 of record JAGWVG010000072.1, read on the forward strand.
GGCGTCGACGTCACCTGGGTGCGTGTCGGCACGGTCATCCTGACCCTGCTGGGCGGCTTCCCTTGGACGCTGATTGCCTATTGGGCAACTGCCTGGATTGCCGATGATAAGCCCAAGGGCTTGTATGGCGATAAGGAGGAAGCAAAATTTTGGCAGGGTGTCCGCCAATCCCCCACGCGCACCACACGCGATGTGCGGTCGAAGCTGCGTGATATTGATCGCCGCCTGGCCGATGCCGAGGCGCATTACACCGCCCGCAACACCCGCCTTGCCGATGAGATCGACAATCTGAAATAAGGAGGCACAGATGATTGAGACACAACTGGCCCCCTATGTGCCTGCCATAGCGATGATGGGCGTCTCCATCGGGCTTTTAGGGGTCATCGGCTGGATCTTTACGACTTGGCTCCGGATCAAAAATGGCTATCCGCTT
>JAGWVG010000073.1 GCA_018970965.1 Alphaproteobacteria bacterium
GCAGCGCCGACGATGTCAGGCAGGCTGATCCGCAGGAAGACCATGCCCATGCCCAAAAGCGGCCCGACCAGAAATGACCAGTAAAATGTGTCAGGTCGCCCAATGATGGCAAACATCATGCCATAGCCCAGCAATGTCAGGCTGGTGCGCTGGCCTAACGGGTGGTGCCACGATAGCCAGCCAAAGATGCTGAGAACAATGAATGGATAAGACCAAGCGTCGGGTAGAATGCGAAGCCAACTGCTCTGGTAAAAGTAGCTCATCATATTGCCTATGCCGCCAAATTGCATCCACCCAGGAGACGCGTTGTCGGCTGCGACGCTAAGCGCCGTAACATGAAGCATATGTCCATAAAGCAGCAGCAAAAACCCAATAACAGCGGCCGCCCATGCCAAGCCTTCGCGCCAGCGCCGGTGTAACATGGCGCATGTGCCCATTAACAAAACAAACGGTAAAATATGTTCACGCAGGGCGAGGGCCAAAGTCGCCGCGATAAAACTGGGGAGCCATCGATCTGGCCTATAGAGCCCCAGGGAGAGCGTCAGCAGTCCGCCAGCCCATAATTCATGGACAGTGACATAATGGGTTTTGGCTATGGGCCCAACGCTGCTGAATAAGGCGAGTGCGCCAATTGTGGCCCAGATGGGCAGATGGAACTGCCGCAAAAGCCGTGCCCGCCATGCAAGAAGCGCGGCGGCCCATATTAACATCAGCAAGGCTTTTGCCGCACCATCGCCAAGAGAGGCGATGACAAAGGCAAGTGTTGGCAGACGTACGGTGACGAACGGCCTTAGCGGATAGTGTCTTGCGCGCTGTTCTTGAATGGCGGCGGGGTAATATCCTTGGCCGCCGCGCATTCGGTGAATAATCGCCTGATAGAGCACTAAGTCGCCATCTTCCTGAGCCGATGTTGCCGGCGGAATTTGCGTCGTTTGGCGCGCGGGAACGATGCTGGCGACCATCGCGAAGGCCAGCAGCAATAAGATCAACCGCGCGGGCCATTTGTCCAGATTGCGAAAATGGCTGCGCGGCAGGGTTGGGATTATTTGCGCCATGTAACGAAGGACGATGCTGCAAAATTCCATACAGCGCCCACAACAATGCCCGCTATGGCTGATAGCCACCAGCTCCGGTCCATATCATGCACCCAGTTGCCGATGCCGATATTGGCAAGCGCGCCCACCGCTGAAACCGCAAAAAACGAGGCAAGGCCGCGCCACAATTTGGCGCCCCGCAAGCGGCGATCCCGATATGTGAAGCTGTTGTTTAGGAAGAAGTTAAATGCAATTGCTGTGGTAACGGCGATGATTTGGCCATCTGCAAAGCCGATGCCCAATATTAGCCCAAGGGCAAGCATCGATAAATGCACGCCCACTCCAAGCCCGCCGACAACCAAGAAGGATAAGAGGCGCATGGGAAGAATTCGGCCAATTGTCTTGTCGGCCAGCAGCATCAGATATTCGAGAGCAATTTGGCTATCGGCCTTGCTTTCCCCCGCCACACGATTGCGGAATTGATAAGGAATTTCGACAATCCGGGGATGCTGAGGAAGTGACGCAAGAATATCGAGTAAGATTTTGAATCCAATGCCTGAGAGACGCGGTAACGCCGCGGTCATCACATCTCGACGAACTGCGAAAAAGCCACTCATGGGGTCGGATAATGGGACGCGCAGCGTGATTTGGCCCAAACGGGTCGCAGCGCGCGATAGGCGCAAGCGGGCCACATCCCAGCCTTGTGTGCCGCCGCCTGGGGCATAGCGCGTACCAATTGCGATATCCGCACGATGATCAGCGACGGCACGGATAAGATCGGGCAGGATGGCTTCATCATGTTGCATATCCCCATCCATGACCGCGACGATGGGTGCGGCACTCGCCAACATCCCTTCAATCACCGCGCTAGAGAGGCCGCGCCGCCCGACACGTTGTACGATGCGGATATGCGGATGGGTCAAAGCAAATTCGCGGACCACATTTGCGGTGTGATCGGGGGAATTGTCATCGACAAAAATAACCTCCCACTGAAAATCTGCCAGCGCGGCAGATATGCGGGCGATCAATGGGGCGATATTTTCAGCTTCGTTGAATGTTGGAACAATTATGGCAACTTGCAGCGGTCGCTGGCCCAACATCTGGGCGAGCGGAAAACTCTTAATATCCTGAAGCACGTTTCGTCCCCCGCCTGCCGCCCGAGCTCAAGGGCGATGTGAGGCCTGGGATGTCGCAGGATTTGGTTAAAACTGGGTAAGCAACTGGGCGGCGAACAATGCCGCTGCACCCATTGCCGCCGCGGCTGCATAGCGCCAGCCTTTCCCAAAGCCGATTTGAATATCGGGCAATGGCGGGGCAGGCGGTGCAGCGCCCGGCTTGGGATAGGCCAGCTCCATCCGGCGGACGAGATCTGGCAGATCCGCCAAGATGCGCGCGCCGCGCAAGAGGCTTTCCGCCAGCTTTGCCTCTGGCCCCAACTCATCGCGCAGCCAATTTTCTACAAAGGGCCCGGCGGCATCCCACATGTTAATTTCTGGATCGAGCGTGGACGCCACGCCTTCCACCATAACCATTGTCTTTTGCAGCAGCAGCAAATGCGGCTGGGTTGGCATGTCAAATTCACGCGTGATGGCAAAGAGGCCATCCAACATATTGCCAACGCTAATATCTTTCACGGGCACGCCACGAATAGGCTCTCCAACTGCGCGCAGTGCCGTCGTAAATTCATCAACATTATGGTGGGCGGGCACATATTGCGCATCAAAATGTATTTCCGCCACGCGGCGATAATTGCCCGTAATCAGGCCATAAAGAATTTCCGCCAGCCAAATGCGCGCTTGGCGGTGGATGCGGCCCATAATGCCAAAATCAATTGCAGCAATCCGGCCATCGGGCAGCACGAACAAATTGCCTTGGTGCAAGTCGGCATGGAAAAAGCCATGTGTAATGGCCTGCGCCAAAAAGGTGCGGACAAGGGTTGTGGCGGTTGCCTTGAGGTCGACGCCTGCCGCCTCTAGTGCCGCGCGATCGGTCAGCTTGATGCCGTCAATCCAATCCAGCGTCATGACGCGGCGGCTGGTGCGCTTCCAATCAATTTCGGGGACGAGATAGCCATCTTCCGCTGTCATCATTGCCCGCAGTTCTGATGCGGCAGAAGCCTCGCGGCGCAAATCCAGCTCGCGTAACGTCCATTGTTTGAACGTGGCAATCACTTCGCGTGGGCGCAAACGTGCCAGTTCGCCGCCACGCGCTGCTGCATGCGCGGCAATCCATTCATAGGTTTCAATATCGCTGGCGAACTTCGCTTCAATACCGGGCCGCAGCACTTTGACGGCCACGGTTCGACCATCGCTGGTCACGGCCTTATGGACTTGCGCGACTGAGGCCGCGCCGACCGGATCCGGATCAATTGACCTGAACAATGTGTCCAGCGGAGCATCTAGCGATTGCTCCACAGCAGCTTTCACCTTGTCAAAGGGCAAGGCGGGCAGCGTATCTTGCAAGCGCAGCAGGTCACGCGCGGCCTCTTCCCCCACCAAATCAGGCCGGGTGGCTAATGTCTGGCCCAATTTAATTGCAGCGGGGCCAATTTTTTCAAATGCGCCTGCATAATCCGGGGTTTTGGGGAGAAATGCGCCCAAGCGCGCAATGCGGGCAAGCCGACGCAGTCCAGCGGGCGCGACTGGACTTTGCTCAATGCCCAGCAGCGCGCCATGGCGCGCCAAAATGCGGCCCCATTTGATCAGCCGCCAAATATGGGTGATCCGCGAGGTCAAATCTTCCAACCGCTGTGAATGGCAACCAGACCACCAAGGATCGGCTCGCACCGTGTTTGCACAAAGCCTGCATCGCGGACCATGCCTTCAAAGCGCGGCATATCAGGGAAGCGGCGGATCGATTCGATCAGATAGCGATAGCTATCGGCATCACCCGCAATCATCTGGCCAACCTTGGGCACAATTTTGTGCGAATAAAAATCATAGACTTCGGAAAAGCCGGGCCATGTAGTGGTCGAAAATTCCAGGCAGAAAAAGCGTCCGCCGCGCTTCAATACGCGGTGCGCTTCCTTCAACGCCTTATCGATATGCGTCACATTCCGAATGCCAAAGGCAATCGTGTAGGCATCAAAGCTATTGCTATCAAAGCTCAGCTCTTCGGCATTTTGCTCTGACCAGCTAAGCCCCCCAATATCGCGCTCTGCCGCACGTTCCATGCCGACGGCCAGCATATCGGGGTTAATGTCTGATACTGTGACCAGGGCACCATGCTTTTGCATGCGGAACGCAATATCGCCCGTGCCGCCCGCCATATCGAGGATCATTTCGCCGGGGCGCGGCTTGACGCGCGCCACAAAACGATCCTTCCACAGCCGGTGCAATCCGCCCGACATGGCATCGTTCATAATGTCATAGCGACGTGCCACGCTGGAAAAGACTTGGCCGACGCGGGCCTGCTTTTCCTCTGCGGCAATATCTTCATATCCAAAAGAGACAGTATCAGTCATGCGCCGAGCCTCTAGCCAAGCCGCGCGCCGCCCGCTAGCGGAATCACGTGCCAGAGCTTCCTGAAGTTGAAACAACCGTTCGTGGGCTTGCCGCTGTGCTGCAGGATGCCCAGCTGACGCGTGTTGAACCGCGTCGTGCCGATCTGCGTCGCCCAATTCCCATAGATTTGCGTCAAAGGTTGCAGGGCGCAACCGTGACCGGCCTTGGCCGCCGCGCAAAATATGGCCTTATCGAGACGGACCGGGGCGATACGCTTATCTTTCACTTGGGGATGTCAGGCCGATGGCAGATAGACCCCGAAAGCATCGGTCCGCACGGCCATTTGATTCTCGAGACAAATGCAGGTCATCAATTGGTGCTGGATGATCCGCGCCGCTTTGGCTCGCTAGATTTGGTGCGCAAAGACCAGCTGACCGCCTTTTCCGCCTTCGCGGCGATGGGCCCAGAGCCGTTAGATACGGGTTTCACCGCGCGCGTGCTGGCCAAAGCGCTCGCAGGCCGCGCTGCGCCCATCAAGGCGTTGCTGCTGGATCAGCGCGTGGTGGCGGGGCTGGGCAATATTTATGTGTGCGAGGCCCTCAATATGTCAGGCATTGCACCGGGCAGGGCTGGCGGCAGCATTTCCCTTCCGCGGCTGGAAAAGCTGGTTGCCGCCATTAAGCAGGTCTTGGCCTCTGCAATTGAGGCCGGCGGATCGACATTGCGTGATTATGCGCGGCCGGATGGCGAATTGGGCTATTTCTTCAAGCAATGGCGTGTTTATGGCCGGGAAGGGCAGGCCTGTTCTTGCGGCGCCTCGGTCAAAAGACGGGTGGATAGTGGTCGCTCAACTTTTTACTGCGCGAAATGCCAGCGATGAAGGTTGACCGACGGCGAGAGCAGCGTTAAGGGCCCCCTTCACGCCGGTGCGGGTGATTCCGCGCCGTTTTTGTTTCGGACAAATTGAGGTCATTCGATATGGCGAATACGCCGCAAGCCAAGAAGCGCATCCGTCGCAACGCTCGTCGTGCGGTGATCAACCATAACCGCATCAGCCGCATCCGCACCTTTGTTAAGAAGGTTGAAGCTGCTCTGGAAGCTGGTGATAAGGCTGCTGCCTCGACCGCTTTGGCTGCTGCACAGCCTGAAATGGCACGCGGCGTCGCAGCTGGCGTTCTGCACAAGAACACTGTTGCGCGGAAGTTTTCGCGTTTGACCAAGCGGTTGTCCGCTCTGGCCTAATGTGGGGGCAGAGGCGCACTAATCGGGTGCCTCGTCTAACCAAAATGGAAGCCTGCCGAACCATTTCGGCGGGCTTTTTTCATGTCTGTCAGCAGGCTTTTTAGGAACCCGGCCTCAATCCACGATTCGGGCGAGTCTCCTTTTGTTCCAGTTCTAATAAAATCGTTAAAATTCAATATTTTGTGAAAGACTTTAGGAATTTCCTAGGGTTGCTGAGTCAACTGTATTTATTTCGTTTTTTTTACAAACGAACGCTTGATCAGACAGGCGTGCTGCCACAGAAATCAGTTTCGGCAGGAGGCGAATCAGTCTGCTGCCCATCAATCGGTTAAAACCCTTTTAAACCACACGCGGGGGCGTTTGGTTGGCGGAGATGTTTGGCCGATTTGGGGGAAATGGGCGCGAATAACGCGTCGGGGGAGAATGGATCGCGTGTCTTCAAGCCTGTCATATTCTGCTGTGCGCTCGGGCGACATGGAGCAACTGCAGATTGCCTGGACCGCAATCCGCGCCGGGCTGCGCGCCGATATTGGTGCACGCACCTTTGATCATTGGCTGAAGCCCGTTGAACTGGTTGGTTATTGCGAAACTGATCATGCGGTCCGCCTCTCCCTGCCGTCGGACTTCATGGCCAGCTGGGTCTCTTCGCATTATACGGACCGTCTGACGCTCGCTTGGCGCGCCATGCTGCCGCAGGTGCGTTCGGTGCGAATCGAAACATCCTCGGGCAAGCCTGTCGAACGCTTCACAGCCGCGGCTCCGGTAGAAGAGCCTGTTGTGGCTGAGCAGCAATCGCCAATGTCGAGCCAATTTGATCGGCGCTTGAGCTTTGCCAATTTCGTAACCGGTCAGCCCAATCTGGTGGCCTTTAACGCAGCCAAGGCCTTGGCGTCTGGCGAGCGTGGGTCCTTCAGCCCGCTTTACATTCATTCGCAAACGGGTTTGGGCAAAACCCACCTGTTGCACGCTATCGGCCATGAAGTGCTGCGCGAGAACCCAAATGCGCGCATTCTTTATATGTCGGCTGAGCGCTTCATGTTTGATTTCGTCACTGCGATGCGCGCGCGCGATACCTTCTCGTTCAAGGCGCGTCTGCGCTCGGCGGATGTGTTGATGATTGACGATGTTCAGTTCATCGCGGGTAAGGAATCGACGCAGGAAGAATTTCTGCACACAGTTGATGAATTGATGACGGGTGGCCGTCGTCTGGTGATCAGTGCAGACCGCGCGCCGCACGCCCTGGATGGTGTGGAAGGCCGCATTTTGTCGCGCCTGACGCAAGGCTTGGTTGCAGATATTGGTCCGGCAGATTTGGGTCTGCGTCGGTCGATCTTGGAGACCAAGGTCAACGCATTGGGCATGCCTGTGCCGGCTGAGGTGATTGACCTGCTGGCCGCACGCATCGTGAGCAACATCCGCGAATTGGAAGGCGGGCTGAACCGTCTGGTCGCTTATGGCCAGCTTCATAATCGTAAGATTGATGAGGCGTTTGCCGAAGAAGTTTTGGCCGAGATGTTCCGCGCCAGCCGTCGTCGCATCACAATTGATGAAATTCAACGCCGCGTGTCTGAACATTATCGCATTCGTCAGGCGGAAATGGTTTCAGCGCGTCGTGCGCGTGAAGTGGCACGCCCCCGCCAGGTTGCCATGTATTTGGCCAAGCAACTGACGCCGCGCTCTTTGCCTGAAATTGGCCGCAAATTTGGTGGGCGGGATCACACGACAGTGATCCACGCGATCCGCCAGATTGAGCGTCTGCGTGGGATTGATACGGATATTGATAGTGATGTCCGCACGCTGATCCGCGATTTGGAAGGCTAAGCCCTGCAAGCGGCCTTGGGTCGTTAGCGCGTCATCATCTCTTTGGCCGCGGCCAGATATGTCCGGCCAATTCGCACAATTGTTCCGTCTTGAAGCTCGGCGTGCCATGCCCCAGCGCGATCATGCCCCAAGCTGCGAATACACGCGCGGCGGACAATGACCGAGCGGTGCAGCCGAATGAACATTTCTGGGTCCAACCGCGCATCCAGCCCGGTCATCGTATGGTGCAATAAAAAGCTGCGACCTGCGCAATGCAGGCGCACATAATCGCGCTCGGCATCAATCCGATCGATATCCGTGACGGCAACACGCACCATTTCATTGCGATTTGGCACCCAAAATTCAGATACATAGGGTGAAGATAATGCGGCGGGGGCCGCGTATGCGGCGCGCCTGTCGCGCACACGCGCAATCGCACGATTAAGCCGATCTGCGGCGACAGGCTTGAGAAGATAGTCAACGGCAGACAAATCAAAGG
>JAGWVG010000074.1 GCA_018970965.1 Alphaproteobacteria bacterium
CAGTCGTAAATTTTAGTCCGGTCAGAAAAGATGTCAGCACCTGTTTTAAGTTATGAAGGCCTTGGGCTTGTCCAAGGGTCTGGTTGGTTGTTCCGCAACCTTGATATTTACATTGGCCAGCGCGATCGGCTGGCGCTGATTGGCCGCAATGGTGCGGGCAAAACAACTCTCTTCAAGCTGTTGGCAAACCGAATTGAGGCGGATGAAGGCCGCCGCACAATTGTGCCGGGCACCAATGTTGTCCTGCTGGAGCAAGAGCCTGACTTAACTGGCTTTTCTACATTGCGGGATTACACCATTTCTGGTGCAGGCGCGCCGCCCCTGCACGAAGTCGAATCTATTGCAGGGCAGCTTGGCATTGATTTGTCACGCGAGGCGGCGACAGCATCAGGCGGGGAACGGCGCCGCGCAGCGATTGCGCGCGCCTTGGCGATGAACCCCGATGTTCTGCTGCTCGACGAGCCGACCAACCATCTCGACCTCGGCGCAATTGATTGGCTGGAAGATTGGCTCAACCGGTTTCGCGGCGCCTTTGTTGTCATCAGCCATGATAGAACCTTCCTCACGCGGCTGACAAAGCAGACCTTGTGGCTTGACCGCGGCAATGTGCGCCGTGCCGAAGTCGGCTTTGGCGGCTTTGAAGCGTGGCAAGAAAAAGTCTATGCCGAGGAAGCGCGCGCGGCCGAAAAGCTGGACGCCAAGCTGAAGATTGAGCTTCACTGGCTGCAGCGCGGCGTAACCGCACGACGCAAGCGCAACCAAGGCCGCTTGGAAAATCTGCACAAAATGCGTGCCGCCCGCGCCGCGATGATTGGCCCAGCGGGCGCCGCCAAACTGGCTGTTGAAAGCGATGAGGTCCGCTCGAAATCCGTCATAACGGCCGAAGGCGTGCATAAAACCTATGGCGAACGGACGCTGATCAAAAACTTTACGCTGCGTATCCAGCGGGGCGACCGAATTGGCATTGTTGGCGCCAATGGCACTGGCAAGACCACATTGCTGAAGCTGCTGACCGGTGAAGTTACGCCCGACCAGGGCAGCGTAGCGCGCGCTAAGACGCTGAATGGCATCGTCATTGACCAGCAGCGCCAATTGTTGGGCGGGGATAAGCGGGTGCGCGATGTGCTGGCCGATGGCGGCGATTGGGTCACGGTGCGTGGCGAGAAAAAGCATATCAAGGGCTATTTAAAGGAGTTCCTGTTCGACACCGATATGGCCGAGGCGCGCGTGGCGACGCTATCGGGCGGTGAGCAAGCACGGCTGTTGCTGGCGCGTGAATTTGCCCGGCAATCCAATCTCCTCGTTCTTGACGAGCCGACCAATGACCTGGACTTGGAAACGCTTGATCTGCTGCAAGAGGTGATCGCCGATTATGATGGCACAGTGCTGATCGTCAGCCACGACCGCGATTTTTTGGACCGCACTGTGACACTTACGCTGGGCCTCGATGGCAGTGGCAAGGTGGATATTGTGGCTGGCGGCTATGCTGATTGGGAGCGCAAGCGCGATGCGCCCAAAGTTGTGTCAGCCAAAGCAAAGGCGGCGTCCTCACCCGCCCCGGTGGCTGAAAAGCCCAAAGCGCAAACCAAGCTAAGCTATAAAGATCAGCGCGATTATGATCTGCTCCCCGCGCGTGTCGAGCAATTGGGTGCAGATATTGCGACTGCCGAGGCTGCCCTGTCAGACCCTGATCTTTACAGCAAGAACCCGGCGCGCTTTGCAGAGCTGACCAAGCAGATTGAAAATCTGCGTAACGAGCGCAATGCAGCGGAAGAACGCTGGTTAGAGTTGGCGGAATTGGTGGAGCAATTGGGGGCATAACGACCGACCGCCGTGCAGATGGGTTAGATTTTCTTCCCAGCCCGGCCAGCAAGTTCCACCGCATAATGCCAAGCAATACGGCCTGATCGTGCGCCGCGTTGGGTCGCCCAAGTGAGTGCGTCTTGCGGGTCAAAGCTGAGGCCCAGTTTTTTGGCGTAGCCCGCCACCATTTCAAGCCACACATATTGCGTGCAGGCGTGAAAGCCCAGGCTCAGCCCAAAGCGATCTGCCAGTGCCAAATTATCGTCAATCGCGTCGCGTGGATTGATCGCACTGGATTGCTCTTCCAAATTGCGGGGCACAATGTGGCGTCGATTGGCCGTCACATAAAGCCGAACATGGCCAGGACGAGCGGAAATGCCGCCATCCAACACCGAGCGAATATGCCGCATTTGCGGATCGCCCTGTTCAAACCCCATATCATCAATGAAGACAATCGCGGGCCGCGTGTCGCGCGCGAGCAGCGCAAAAAGGTCGGGAAGCCGTTCTAACTCATCGCAAGCGGCTTCAACGAGGCAGAGCGCCCCGCCCTCAGCCTGAACCGCTGCGACTGTCGATTTGACCAGCGCCGACTTACCCGCCCCACGCGCGCCCCACAGCAAAATATCATGTGCAGCATGGCCCGCCGCCAAACGGCGGCTATTGTCCAGAACCGCCGCTTTTTGCGCATCAATGCCTGCCAAAAGGTCAAGCGCAACAGGCGCAAAACCCGTTGCCACGCGCAAAGCGCCATTTTGCCAAACATAGGCAGGAGCATCTGTAGCCGGAGGAACTGCCTCAGGGGGTGCCAAACGGTCCAGCGCGTTGGCGATGCGCGTTAAAACATCTTGATCCATTGCCTTTCGATAAGCCGGGCTGCGGGCCTCTGTCAAAACTGCGGGCTGAAGTTAACGCGCGCCCCTGCGCCACAGCAACACACGCGCGGTTTGTAACAGGATGAACGCATCCAGCAGAAAATGCGCGTGTTTGATGTAGAACAAGTCATATTCCAGTTTGGCCCGGGCATCTTCTAGGCTCGCCGCATAGGGATAATTAATCTGCGCCCAGCCGGTAATGCCGGGCCGAAGATGATGGCGCACAGCATAAAAAGGGATCTCCGCTTCAAGCTGGCTGACAAATTCTGGCCTTTCCGGACGGGGCCCAACAAAGCGCATCTCGCCGCGCAGAATGTTCCAAAGCTGAGGCAACTCATCAATATGAAATTGGCGGAGGAAACGACCCAGCCGCGTGATGCGCGGATCATCTTCTTCCGCCCAGCGCGCCTGGCCATCAGCCTCGGCGTGCTGCATCATTGAGCGGAGTTTCACCAACCGAAAACGCTGGCCAAATTGGCCAACGCGCTCTTGCCAGAACAGCGCGGGACCCGCGCTCTCCATCCGTATGGCGAGGAAGACTGCCGCCAACAGGGGCGACAAGGCGATCAAAAGCACAAGCGCAAGGCACCGATCCAGCAGGTGACGAACTGCCTCGGCCGGTGCGGGTTCAGGCGAGGAAAGCTGTGCGAGAAAAACCTCCTTGGCGGGCAACCAGTGGACATCCACACGGCCAATTTCCTGCTCGATAAAGCGGCTTATATCCCAAATTTGCGCGCCTGTGCGACGCAGGTCGACCAAGGTGCGGATGGGCAAAGGATCATCATGCTCATGCGCAAAGATGAGCACTTCTGGGGCCAGCGGCATCAATGCGGCCAGCAGGTATCCGCTATCATAATCTTGGTCTGATGGCGTTGGGAGATGACCGACCAATGTCCAGCCAGGCCGCTGCGCCACAATCCCCGCCACGCGCGCATAAGCCGCGTCCGACCCCAAAACAACCAAGCGGCGCGTGAACGCTGGCTGGTCTAAAAGCCAGAGCGCCGTCAGGCGTGCCAAACAGAGCAGCGGCACTGCGACAAGCAGCGTTGCAACATGCAATCTGGCTGGTGGCAATGGGATGGGTAAAATAAGATGCCCAATCCCGACAAGCACCGCGCCAAGCGACACCCCCGCCAACACCCGCACCAACATTTGGCCCCGCGCACTGAATCGCTCGACCATCATCGCGCCGCAGCTGATCAGGCAGAGGCAGATAAAGGCCGGCAATTGCCAAGACGACGCATAATTTGCTACCTCGGGATGAAGCCTGTGCCATAAAATGGAAGACGACTCCCCTGCCCCCCAAAGCACGGCAAAATCCCCCAGCGCGAGCGCCAGCGCCAAATGATTGAGCGGCATTTGAAACAGGCGTCGCACAGCCAGCACCTTTGAAGCGAGGGAAGCGAAACAGACCGCCCGCCTATGAAGACATGTGCCAGTGAGATATTAAAGGAGCGTTGCTGCCTAATCGCCCGCAAAGGCAAATGGTGTCAGCCCCCGCTCACGCTCATTAAAGGTCAGCACACGGCCTTGCGGCGGCGCGCTGCGCTGAGCGCAGTCTGCGCGCAAGCATTGGCGGCACCCTAGCCCAATGGAAGTCGCCGCGCCGGCGCTTAAATCCACCCCCCGCGCCGCAGCGAGGCTTGTCGCAAGGCTGGCTTCAACGCCCAGCCCAACGGCAAATTCGGCCGCAACGCCGCCCGCTTGTGCGCCTTGCGGATGCACAGTGCGCGCAAGGGTAAACCAGCGGCTGCCATCTTCCAGCTCGACCAATTGTCGCTGGAGACTGCCCGGTCGGTCAAACGCATGATGGACTTGCCACAAGGGGCACCGCAGATCGCTTTCCACGAGTGGTGAATTGCTGGCTCCCGCATAACGTTTGGATGATTGGCCCGCGCGATCAATACGCAGCATGAAAAAGGGCAAGCCTCGGGCACCAACGCGCTGCAGCGTCGTCAGTCGGTGTGCGACCTGCTCAAAGCCCGCGCCAAAGCGGCGCTGCAACAAATCCAAATCATAGCCCGTTGCCTCACACGCCCGCAGAAAGCGGGCATAGGGCATCATCAATGCCGCTGCGAAATAGCTCGTCAAATGCCGGCGATAGAGGCGTTCCCCCGCGCGCTCAGCAAAGGTGGCGCCTGCGACCAGCGCCTCAATTTCCTCCCGCGCTTCCAATTGGGCAAGCTGAAAGCCGGCGGCAAATGTGCGCGAAGCAGGATCAAGAAGTTCAGACAGCTGCACTTGCCGGGCATGAAGATCCAACCGACGAAGCCGATCAGGCATCACATCGACGGGCAAGATGCGGATGGTGAGCTGATGCTTTACGCGCAACCGCTCGGCAATCGCCCCGTAAAGATCGCCCGAGCCCAGCCGCAATTCATCCGCCAAAGCCTCAGCTTGGGCATCCAAATCTGCAAAATGGTTGCGCCAGCGTTCAATTTCCTGCCGGACTTCAGCAATCGGATCCCCCAGATGCAACGCAGGGCCACCGCTGGCGCCGGCACGATCAAATGCGCGGGCAAAGGCTTCCACGGCTTCGGGTGCAAAGGCCATCCAATCTGCAATCGCCGCACGATCGAGCCCTAAATCGGCAAAAGCAGGATCGGCCAAACGACGACGCACGGCCTCTACCCCGCCACCAGGAGCGGCCCCCGACAAGGTGCGCGGATCAAAGTCAAAGCGATCCGCCAGCCGCAGCATGAGCGCTGCGGTGAGAGGCCTTTGATTGCGCTCAATCAGGTTAAGATAAGAGGGCGAAACGCCCAGCGCTTCGGCCATTGCCGATTGCGTCAGCCCCGAAGCCCGACGGATACGGCGGACGGCATGGCCTGCAAAAAGCTTTTGATCTGACATGCCTCTGAGTTTGTCATATTTTTACAGAATGACAAGATAAATTGATTTAATACCGACGCAATCACAACAAATTTTACAATTCTGACTAGCCGACGCGACCCTGGCGCGGAATGATCACGCTCATAACCAATGGATTCGCGTCACCTTGCGGTGTCCGCCAGAAAGGATTTGTAAATGTCTTACCAGCAGCACATCAAAGACATGCAGGCTTTGCGCGCCACCAAGGGCGGCACTTGGGATGGCATCAACCCCGAATCCGTCGCGCGGATGCGGTTGCAGAACCAGTTCCGCACGGGCTTGGACATTGCACGCTACACCGCCAAAATCATGCGCGAAGACATGGCCGCTTATGACAAAGACCCTGCCAATTACACCCAGTCACTGGGTTGCTGGCATGGCTTTATTGCCCAGCAAAAGATGATTTCCATCAAGAAGCATTTTGGTACCACCAAGCGCAAATATCTCTATCTTTCGGGCTGGATGGTTGCCGCACTCCGTTCAGAATTCGGCCCGCTGCCCGATCAATCCATGCATGAAAAAACCAGCGTGCCTGCCCTGATTGAAGAGCTTTACACATTTTTGCGCCAAGCCGACTCGCGCGAGCTAAACCTGCTGTTCCGCGATCTTGATAAGGCGCGCGCTGCGGGCGATGCGGCGAAGGAAGCTGAGGTTCAGAGCAAGATTGACAATTTCCAGACGCATATTGTGCCGATTATTGCCGATATTGATGCTGGCTTTGGCAATGCGGAAGCCACCTATCTGCTCGCCAAAAAGATGATCGAAGCAGGCGCCTGTGCGCTGCAAATCGAAAACCAAGTGTCGGATGAAAAGCAGTGCGGCCACCAAGATGGCAAGGTAACTGTGCCGCATGAGGACTTTCTCGCGAAGGTGCGCGCTTGCCGCTATGCCTTCCTCGAATTGGGCGTGGAAGATGGCATCATCGTCACCCGCACCGACTCGCTGGGCGCTGGCCTGACCAAACAAATCGCTGTGTCGAATGAACCGGGCGATATTGGCGACCAATATAATAGCTTCCTCGATTGCGAAGAAATTGACCCCGCAACCGCACGCAATGGCGATGTTGTGCTCAATCGCAATGGCAAGCTGCTGCGCCCCAAGCGCTTGGCATCCAACTTGTTCCAATTCCGCCCCGGCACAGGCGAAGACCGCTGCGTGCTGGATTGCATCACCTCGCTGCAAAATGGCGCGGACCTGTTGTGGATTGAGACGGAAAAGCCCCATGTCGAGCAAATTGCTGGCATGATGGACCGCGTTCGCGAGGTCTTCCCCAATGCGAAGCTGGTCTACAACAACTCGCCCAGCTTTAACTGGACGCTCAACTTCCGCCAGCAAGTCTATGATGCGATGGTCGCCGAAGGTCTGGACGTTTCGGCTTATGATCGTGCGGACCTGATGAACGCCAAATATGATGAGACGGAATTGGGCATTGCCGCTGACAAGCGCATCCGCACCTTCCAGGCCGATGGGGCAAAGCGGGCAGGCATTTTCCACCACCTCATCACGCTGCCGACCTATCATACGGCCGCCTTGTCCACCGACAATCTGGCCAAGGAATATTTCGGCGAAGCTGGCATGCTCGGCTATGTCGCTGGCGTGCAGCGCAAGGAAATCCGCGAAGGCATTGCCTGTGTGAAGCACCAGAATATGTCCGGCTCTGACATTGGGGATGACCATAAAGAATATTTTGCGGGCGAAGCCGCACTAAAGGCCGGCGGCATCCACAACACGATGAACCAGTTCGGCTGAACCAGAGACGGAAAGGCGTTTTATGACGACATCACCTGAACCCGCACGGTCCCGCGCCGTTTTGTCGACCGAAGATTTTGAGCTGCTGCGTGAAGCGGTGCTCCATTATCTTGAAGTTGTTAAGGACAAGCCGGAATCCATCAAATTTTCGCGCCTCTACCACCGCCTTGGCAGCGCGATGGGCCGCTAAAGCCCAACCAAGTTTCCTGGGGAGGAAAAGGTGCCCGTCGGACCCGTCCGGCGGGCATTTTGCGTGACACGGGTTGGCTTTCATCGCCCCGGCCCTTTGCAGGGGGTTTCCTGTGCCACAGGCTGCGCTATAGCCTTGGCGTATGAGCAATGACCGCATCTGGACCGCCGCCCTTGCCGTGATTGGCGATGAAATTCTGTCTGGCCGCACGCAGGACAAAAATGTCAGCCAGATTGCCCTGTGGCTGAACTTGCAAGGCATCCGCCTGCGCGAAGTGCGGATTGTGCCGGATATTGAGGACGAAATTGTTGACTGCGTGAACGCGCTGCGCGGCCGCTATGATTATCTCTTCACGACAGGCGGCATTGGCCCAACGCATGATGACATTACCGTCGATGCGATTGCCAAGGCACTCGGCGTGGATGTCGTGATCCACCCAGAAGCGAGCGCGATGCTCCATGCCTATTATGAAAGCCGCGGCGGCCTGACCGAGGCCCGGCTGCGCATGGCGCGCGTGCCCAATGGGG
>JAGWVG010000374.1 GCA_018970965.1 Alphaproteobacteria bacterium
TCCAATGACGCAGATATCGGGTGTTAAGGTGACGGCCATTTTTACCCCTTCAGGCGGCTAGTACACGGGCGTGCTGCGCCGTCGTTTCACCCATTTCAACCAAATGGGCAAAAGCGCCAGAAAGGCCAGCGCGAACAGGAAGAATGTGGTCTGGCCCGTGATCAGGCTCGTGAGCCGTATATGCGAATTGCATGTTTGCGTTGCCGCCGCCAAACAGGCCGCATATTGGGTGTGATGATCGGCAAACACCCGGGTAAGGCTGGCACCGCTATAGGCGAAAATGAAAGTCGCCGGCATCATGCCCAGCATGGTCGTCCAAAAGAAGCGCCAGATCGGCACATCCAACACCGACAGGCAGAGATTCACCAGCCAAAACGGCAACAAAGCCAAACGCAGGAAAAGCAGCCAGGAAATCGCATCCCTCGAAAATCCCTGCTGAATTTCTGACAGGCCGGAATGGGCTTTGCTGCGCAGCCAGCCACCAAAGGAGCTGCGGGCAGCCAAAAACAGGAGCACCGCACCAACCGTTGCCCCAAGCACCGTGAGAATGCCGCCTTCAAAGCCGCCAAACAAAAGGCCACCGGCGATGGTGAATAAAAAATCCCCCGGAATCGCCAATGCCGCCACAATGGCGTAAAATACGAAGAAATAAAAAGCGGCGGCAATGGGCTGGGCGTTGACGATACCTTGCAGGCGCAAGTGCTGCTCTGCCAGGCTGTCCAGCGACAGGTAGCGTTGCAGGCCAAAGGAGAAAAACAGCACCAACGCCAGCACGATCACCGCCAAGGGCAGCGATTTGAGCACACGGGTGCGGATGGATGGCGAGGGAGGCGTTTGCATTATTGCGCCATACACAATTTTTTTGAGATATGCAGGCAACAAAGTGCAATTGTATCCATTTTCTTCATGACGTCCTATTTAAGCAACATCCGGATGATTACCAGCCGTTGGCGGTTTTTCACATATCATATTCATTGGGCACAATAGATGACCCTTGCCGCAATCACCAGCCCACCCTTTGCCAGTTCAGCCTTGCCAATTGACGATGTGCTGGCGGAAATTGTGGAAAAATTGTCGGGGCATAATTGCCTTGTGCTGGTGGCAGCACCCGGTGCAGGTAAAACCACGCGCGTGCCACTGGAATTGCTGAAAGCGCCATTTTTGCAGCATGGCAAGATCATTATCGCCGAACCGCGACGGCTGGCAGCGCGGGCTGCCGCCGAACGCATGGCCGCAAGTCTGTGTGAGAAGCTTGGCGAAACCGTCGGCCTGCGCGTGCGGTTGCAGACGCAAGTTTCCGCCAAAACCCGCATCGAAGTGGTGACCGAAGGCGTTTTCAGCCGGATGATTCTCGATGACCCCGGCCTGTCCGGTGTCGCCGCGGTGATATTTGATGAATTCCACGAGCGCTCGCTGGACGCGGATATGGGGCTGGCGCTCGCCCGCGACGCGCAGCAGGGCCTGCGCGAAGATTTGCGGTTGATGGTGATGTCCGCGACGCTGGACGGCGCCCGCATTGCGCAA
>JAGWVG010000375.1 GCA_018970965.1 Alphaproteobacteria bacterium
GAACGTGCGGGCGATGGCGCGGTGGTGATTGGCATGGGCGTAAACCTTGCCTTTCATCCAAGCGATCTGCCCCGCCCAGTGACCAGCCTCGCCGCACAAGGGGCCGAGGTGCCTGTTGCGCTTTTCCAGCAAGAATTGGCGGATCGTTTTGCGGCGTGGCTTGCGATTTGGCGGGGACAGGGCCTAAGCGCCATTGCTGACGAATGGCTGGCGCGTGCGCACCCCATTGGCACATCATTATCTGTAACGGAGGCCAATGGAATGGTCACGCCGGGCAGCTTTGCCGGCTTGGCGGCGGATGGTGCCTTGCAGCTGCGCTTGGCGGATGGGCAGGTTCGTGCCATTCATGCTGGCGATATTTTTCTGGTTTGACGAGAGGATGGGCAGATGCTGCTCGCGATTGACGCTGGGAACACCAATATCAAATTTGCGCTGTTTGATGGGCTTGAGATCAAGGCCCGCTGGCGGATCGCTACTGATGCGCGCCGCACGGGTGATGAATATGCCGTGTGGCTGCTCCACCTCTTGGCGATTGAGGGCTATCAAAAAAGCGATGTGACCGATGTCATCATCTCAACTGTCGTTCCACGCGCACTGCATAATTTGCAGGTGCTGGCGTCCAAATATTTTGGGCTTGAGGCGCTGGTCGCCGGGCGTGGCAGCGTCAGTTGGGGCATTGAGTTGGATGTCGATGAGCCGCAAAATGTGGGCGCTGACCGGGCCTGTAATGCCACTGCCGCCCATGCTGGCCATTCGGGGGAAAAGATTGTCATCAGCTTTGGCACGGCGACAACAGTAGATCATGTCAGCGCAAGCGGCGCCTATCGCGGTGGCATTATTGCCCCGGGCATCAATTTGTCGCTCGATGCCTTGGTGGCAGCCGCAGCAAAATTGCCGCGCATTGCAATTGAAGCGCCCGCGACGGACTCCGTGATTGGCCGAACGACCGAAAGCCAAATGCTAATTGGCATTTATTGGGGCTATGTTGCGATGATTGAAGGGCTAATTGCGCGGATGAAGGCGCAAATTGGCGGAGATGTAAAAGTCATCGCCACGGGGGGGCTGGCAGTGTTGTTTCAACAGCATACCCACCTTTTTGACGCCGTTGATGGCGATTTGACGCTGCGGGGCCTTGCCATTCTCTACGCGCGCCGCGAAGGCAGGGTATGACGCATCCCCAAAATGAACTTCTCTTCCTCGCCTTAGGCGGGTCTGATGAGATTGGCATGAACGTCAATCTCTATGGCTGTCAGGGCAAATGGCTGATGGTTGACCTTGGCATCACATTTGCCGGCACGGATTATCCCGGCGTAGAAATTGTGCTGCCTGATCTTGAGTTTATCGAAGATCGCAAGAAGGATTTGCTCGGCATCGTGCTGACGCATGGTCATGAAGACCATATTGGCGCTGTGCCCTATCTGGCGGCCGACCTTGGTGTGCCGCTTTACGCGACACCGTTCACGGCTGGCCTTGTCCGCCGCAAGCTGGAGGAAGAGGGCTTAGGCGAAGAGGTTGATCTGCG
>JAGWVG010000075.1 GCA_018970965.1 Alphaproteobacteria bacterium
ATCTCAGTAATCCGATCTCCCGGCGCCAAGCCAGCGCGGGCTGCGGGGCTATTCTGCATCACTGATGCAATTACCGGCGGCCGATGTGGCTCGCCATAAGCATAGGCAAAGCCCGCAAGAATAAGAACCGCAGCGATAAGATTGGCCAAAGGCCCTGCCAAAACGATCAGCGCACGCTGGCCAAGTGGTTTGGCATGAAAAATCTGCGCGCGCTCTTCGGGCGGAAGGTTGCGCCACTGCGCGTCTTCCATGCTTGCACCGTTCATGTCCCCCACAAAGCGAACATAGCCGCCAAGGGGCAGCCAAGCGATTTTCCAGCGGGTGCCCAACCGATCAGTCCAACCGGCAATTTCCCGCCCGAAGCCAATCGAGAATGTCTCGACCTTCACGCCAAACCAGCGCGCAACCAGAAAATGCCCCAATTCATGAATGAACACGAGTGGGCCGATAATCAGGATAAAACTCAAGATCGTCGAAAATACGCCGGGCGAACTTATCATGCGGCTAACGCCTCCACCTGATGCGCGGCACGGCGACGTGCCTCGCTGTCTAGCGCCAATATGTCAGCGATATTGGCTGGCACAGGGGCGTCATACGCGGCCAGCACAGATTCCACAACGCTGGGAATAGCTGCAAATCCGATGCGTTTGTCCAAAAATGCGCCAACAGCGATTTCATTTGCGGCATTTAAAATTGCAGGGGCCCCGCCTCCAGCGGCCAAAGCCTCCTTCGCCAGTCGCAAACAGGGAAAGCGCACCATATCTGGCGCTTCAAAACTGAGCTGCGCAATTTCCGCAAAGTCGAGCCGCGCGACAGGCGCGGCCATACGCTCTGGCCATGACAAACAATAGGCAATAGGTGTCCGCATATCTGGCGATCCCAATTGCGCCAGCACCGAGCCATCCTGATATTCAACCATGCTGTGGATGACCGATTGCGGATGGACAATGACATCAAGCTGCTCGGCCTCCACGGGAAAGAGATGATAGGCCTCAATCAGCTCCAAGCCCTTATTCATCAAGCTCGCAGAATCGACCGAGATTTTTGCGCCCATTGACCAATTGGGGTGCTTTACGGCCTGTTCAGGCGTTACCATCGACAACTCATTTGCGCCCATCTGACGAAAAGGCCCACCGCTGGCCGTCAAAATCACACGGCGCACCTGAGGGGCATTGTGTGTCTCAAAGCACTGGAAAATGGCGTTATGCTCGGAATCCACGGGCAATAACGTGCCACCAAATTTGGATACAGCCGCCGTCATAATCGTACCGGCAGAAACCAGGGCCTCTTTATTCGCCAGCGCCAATGTTGTGCCTGTTGAAATTGCGGCCATAACCGGTTCAAGCCCGGCGGTACCGACAATGGCAGCCATCGTCCAATCGGCCCCACACGCCGCCGCATCGATCATCGCCTGCCGCCCTGCCGAAACGACAATGCCGGTGCCCGCCAAAGCTGATTGCAGCGCGCCAAATTGGGTTTCATCGCCAATCACGGCATGTTTGGCATGCACATCACGCGCGGCCTGTGCCAGCGCATTCACATTGCTTTGCGCTGTCAGCACTTCGACGCAGAAGGCATCGGGCTGGCGCCGAACAAGATCCAACGTGGATTGGCCAATGGACCCCGTCGCACCAAGAATGCAGAGCGATTTCATCGGTGCGGCTAAGCCCCTAGTCCAACCAAGAGCGCCGCGACAGGCAATGCCGTAACAACGCCATCTAACCGATCTAAAACACCGCCATGGCCGGGAATCAGGGCCCCGCTATCCTTCACCCCTGCCCGTCGCTTCATCCAGCTTTCAAAAAAGTCCCCCGCTTGGGCGATGACAGCCAGGGCAGGACTGGCAAGCGCCAAATGAAGCGGCAAATCAGCATAACTGCAAAGCGCCCCACCGAGGAGCAAAGCACCAACCATACCGCCAATTAGGCCCGACCATGTCTTGTTTGGGCTGATTTTGGGCGCAACTTTGGGGCCACCAAAACTGCGCCCTGCAAAATAGGCGCCAATATCCGTTGCCCACACCAAAGAGAGCCCCCAAAAGGCCAGCAGCAATCCACCATCCTGCATGCGGAGCCACAAAAGCGCGCTGATCGGCAGCCCCACATAGATGGCGCCGCTGGCAAGCCAGATATTCCGCGTGCCGAAAAGCAAAACCAAAAAAACACCTAAGAAAGCAACGGCGACAATAAGGCTTGGGCCCGCCGCAAGCGGTGAAAGCAAAGCGAGCGGGACACATAGCGCATATTGCGCCAGTCGCCGATGATGTTGCGCATTTGTGAGGCCCGCCCATTCGCCAATCATCAACAGGCCGATTAGCGTCGCCAAAACCCACAATGCATTGCCGCCAAGCCAAAGCTCAAGTGCAGCAACAAAAATCAGGAAAATGCCTGCAATGGTGCGTTGGACGAGCTCAGGTGTCATAGGCCACCAAAGCGCCGTTCACGCATGGCAAAATTTTCGAGCGCCTGCGCCAAATGCGCCTTGCCAAAATCGGGCCAAAGCGTGTCGACAAACATCAATTCGGCATAGGCCGCCTGCCACAGAAGAAAATTAGACAAGCGCTGTTCCCCTGAGGTGCGAATAACCAGATCCGGCGGCGGAAGATCGGCCGTATAGAGCCGCGCCTCAATGGCCGCAGCGTCGATATCGGCTAACGCTGCAGCGCCCGACGCTACATCCTGCGCCAAGGCTTGCGCCGCGCGAGCAATTTCGGCTTGCGATCCATAATTTAGAGCAATGACAAGGGTCGTCCGGCAATTGGCCGCCGTATCCGCCACTGCCTTATCAATCAGCTGGACAAGATCGGGCTGTAACGTCTTGTAATCACCGATAATTTTTAAGCGCACGCCATTTTGGCTCAGCTCTTGAACATCATGCTCAATAAAATGTCGAAGCAAGCCCATAAGGTCGCTGACCTCGTCAGGAGGCCGCCGCCAATTTTCAGTCGAGAACGCATAAAGCGTGAGGACTTCGACGCCCAAATCCCCCGCTGCGCGTGCAACAGTTTTTGCGGCTTCAACGCCCTTTTTATGCCCAGCAATGCGCGGCAAAAGGCGGCGCTTGGCCCATCGGCCATTGCCGTCCATGATGATCGCGACATGGCGAGGTGGCTTTGCCCCCTGCCCCGACGCAACACTGGGGGCGGCAGCCGAGGTCACTTGCCGAGGATTTCCTTTTCCTTCGCGGCCAAAGCAGCATCGATATCGGCAATGGTCGCGTCGGTCATCTTTTGCACTTCCGCTTCCAAACGCTTGCGATCATCTTCGCTAATGTCTTTTTTCTTCTCGTCCGTCTTCAGCGCATCATTGCCATCACGACGCACATTGCGCGCGGCAATCTTCGCTTTTTCGGCATATTGATGCGCGAGCTTGACCAGCTCTTTACGACGTTCTTCGGTCATATCCGGGATCGGCAAGCGAATATTCTGACCGTCCACCATTGGGTTGATGCCGAGCCCAGCGGAACGAATGGCCTTTTCAACGGGCGTAACGTTCGACTTATCCCACACTTGAACGGACAATAAACGCGGTTCAGGGGCTGAAACCGTGGCCACTTGGTTAAGCGGCATCATCGCGCCATAAACTTCAACCTGAATGGGGTCGAGAAGCGCGGTATTTGCACGGCCAGTGCGCAGACCACCCAAATCGCTTTTTAGCGATTCCACAGCACCGTTCATCCGGCGTTCGATATCGGCCTTATCATAGGCGGGCATAGTCCTGCTCCCTTAAGCTTGGTTGGTAACAATCGTCGCTGTCCCCTCGCCCGCCAAAACACGAGCCAAATTGCCCTCTTCGCGGATGGAAAACACAACGATTGGAATGTTATTGTCACGACACAGAGCAACAGCACTTGCATCCATGACTTTGAGATTGTCCGACAAAACGGTGTCGAAGCCGACATTGTCGTAACGCTTTGCATCAGGCACCAGCTTGGGATCTGCATCATAGACGCCATCCACGCTCGTGCCTTTAAACAGCGCATCGCACTTCATTTCGGCTGCACGCAAGGCGGCGCCGCTATCCGTGGTGAAATAGGGGCTTCCCACACCCGCCGCAAAAATGACCACACGCCCCTTTTCAATATGGCGCTCGGCACGGCGGCGAATGACCGGCTCACACACTTGATCCATCTGGATGGCCGATTGCACCCGCGTATCAACGCCCAATTGTTCAAGCGCATTTTGCATCGCGAGCGCGTTCATGACCGTGGCCAGCATGCCCATATAATCGGCTTGCGCGCGGTCCATTCCCTTGGCTGCACCCGCCATGCCGCGGAAAATGTTACCGCCGCCAATTACAAGGCACAGCTCAAAGCCCGCATCTTTCGCGGCTTTGACCTCAAGAGCCATGCGCGCAACGGTTTCGGGATTAATGCCAAAGGGCTGATCGCCCATCAAAACTTCGCCAGAAAGCTTCAGAAGAATGCGTTTGAAGCTGGGGCGCGACATGGTCTGATGGTCTCTCTCAACAAGGCACTGATAAACAGCAAGGCGCGCACCCTAATGCGGGTGCGCGCCCTTGCCAAGCGTCAGACTTAGAGGCCTGCTGCTGCGGCGACTTCTGCTGCGAAATCGCTTTCTTCCTTCTCGATGCCTTCACCGAGCTGGAAGCGGACATAATCTTTCAACACAATCGACGTGCCAGCTTCCTTGCCAGCCGCGGCGACAACGTCCGAAATCTTGGTCTTGCCGTCCATTACGAACAACTGGTTGAGCAGCGCGTTTTCCTTAACAAACTTCGCAACTGCGCCATCGACCATCTTGGCAATAACGTCTGCCGGCTTGCCACTTTCAGCAGCCTTTTCCGAAGCAATCTTGCGCTCACGCTCAATCATGTCAGCCGGAATGCCGCTTTCATCAAGCGCCAGCGGGAAGGCAGCGGCCACGTGCATGGCGAGCTGACGACCCAAAGCGTCGAGCGTTGCGACAGGCGCGTCTGATTCCAACGCGACCAAAACGCCAATCTTGCCCATGCCAGGAACAACCTGATTGTGAACATAAGCCACAACGGCGCCCTTATCGACCGAGAGGCGACGGGCACGACGCAGCGTTTGGTTTTCACCAATGGTCGCGATATTATTCGTCAGCGTTTCAGCAACCGTGCCACCCGACGGATAGGCCGCATTTGCGAGGGCTTCGATATCATCGCCCTTCGCCAACGCGATTTCGGTTACGTTGCGGACAAAATCCTGGAACTGGTCGTTCTTAGCAACAAAGTCTGTTTCCGAGTTCACTTCCACAGCCGCACCCGAGGTGCCGTTGACAGCAACGCCGACCAGACCTTCTGCCGCCGTGCGGCTCGACTTCTTAGAAGCCGTTGCCAGACCCTTGGCACGCAGCCAATCTACAGCCGCTTCCATATCGCCATTGGCTTCAGCAAGCGCCTTTTTGCAATCCATCATGCCCGCGCCAGATTTTTCGCGCAGATCCTTGACCATCGAAGCAGTAATTTCTGCCATGTTCGTGTCCTTTCGGTTCTAAATGCCGTCACCCCCGCCGAAGCGGGGGATCATGGGCCGCGCCCGCAGGCGCGTTATGACTTCCCGATGACGCGGGAATGACGAGAAATGAAATTAGGCGTCAGCGAGAACGGCTTCAGCTGGCGGCTCGTCCATAGCGCCGAGATCGGCACCACGGGCAGCAGCGCCCTGCTGACCACCGCGCGTCGCAGCAGCAGCCACGGCTTCGCAGTAAAGACGGATCGCACGGCTCGCATCGTCATTGCCCGGAACGGGGAATGCAATGCCATCAGGCGACACGTTCGAATCGAGGATCGCAACGACTGGAATGCCCAGAACATTGGCTTCCTTGATCGCCAATTCTTCCTTGTTCGCGTCAATGACGAACATCACATCGGGAATGCCGCCCATGTCGCGGATGCCGCCAAGCGAGAGTTCCAGCTTGTCGCGCTCACGCGTCATCTGGAGGACTTCCTTCTTGGTGAAGCCCGAAGTGTCGCCGTTCAGCGTCTCTTCCATCGACTTCAGGCGCTTGATTGAGCCCGAGATGGTCTTCCAGTTGGTCAGCATGCCGCCCAACCAACGGTGGTTCACAAAATGCTGACCCGAAGCGCGGGCCGCATCAGCAATCGGGCCTTGAGCTTGGCGCTTGGTGCCAACGAACAAAACCTTACCGCCGCGTGCAGCCGTCTGCGACACGAAGTCGAGCGCGCGGGCGAACAGCGGAACGGATTGCGAAAGATCAAGAATATGCACGCCATTGCGATCACCAAAGATGTAAGGCTTCATCTTCGGGTTCCAGCGGTGCGTCTGGTGGCCAAAATGCGCGCCAGCTTCCAACAGCTGATGCATCGTGACAGTCGGTGCTGCCATGGGATAGTCTCCTTCCGGTTGGTCCACTGGGCAGCGAGAACGAAGCAAACGCTTCGCACCGGTTTATGTGCCGCCCATGCGGGATTGAGGCGCGCCCTTTAGCTTGCGCTGGCCAGCTTGGCAAGCCTTATCACCGACATTTCAAGCCTTATGGCAGGCCCAGCGCCTTGTGATTTTGCAGCGACAACCGCCATTTGGGATGCTCCATCACAAATTGGATGGCCGCTTGCAGATTTTCTGCCCGCGCGATGCTGTCCATGGGCTGGATCAGAAAATGGTCGAACGCCCAGCTTTCCATGGACGCCCAGTCGCTGCCCGCCTGAGGCCAAACCAACTTCAACTCATTCCCTTGCGTCTGCACCACGGTACTGCCGGCCTTTGGGCTGATACACAGCCAATCAATGCCGGGAACTGCGGGCAAGGTTCCATTGCTCTCAACGCCAACTTCAAAACCCCGCTGATGCAGTGCATCAATCAACGCTGTGTCGAGTTGAAGCATGGGTTCGCCGCCCGTAATCACGACATAAGGCGTACCCTCGACGTTTCCCCAGAGCGCCAAGACTTTATCGGCCAAAGCCTCTGCATCAGCATATTTGGCGCCATTTTCGCCCGTGGTTCCGACAAAATCCGTGTCGCAAAATTGGCAAATTGCCGCTGCCCGATCTTCTTCGCGGCCCGACCAGAGATTACAGCCCGCAAAGCGCAAAAAGACCGCGCGGCGA
Source organism: Alphaproteobacteria bacterium (assembly GCA_018970965.1). Taxonomy (GTDB): domain Bacteria; phylum Pseudomonadota; class Alphaproteobacteria; order Sphingomonadales; family Sphingomonadaceae; genus Aquisediminimonas. The sequence goes on from JAGWVG010000075.1 coordinate 7,053, forward strand.
CCTGCCTGCGCGCCCTCGCCCTGCAATGTCAGGAAGATCTCTTTTACTGCGTAAGTCATGGCCGGATGGCGTAAATAGTGGGATCGGAAATCCCCGCTTCTTCAAAACCTTTTTGCCGCAGCCGACAACTGTCACATTCACCGCAATGCTTGCCGTCGGGTGTGGGGTCATAGCAGGACCAGCTGATCCCAAAATCAACACCCAGCGCAGTCCCCGCGCGGACAATATCAGCCTTGCTCATCTCAACGAGCGGTGTGTGAATGTGAAAAGGATCACCCTCAACGCCGGCTTTGGTCGCCAAATTGGCCATTGCTTCAAAAGCGCCAATAAATTCGCCTCTGCAATCAGGATATCCTGAATAATCAAGCGCATTGACGCCAATGCCAATGTCGCGCGCGCCCACAGCCTCTGCCCAGCCAAGGCAGAGCGAAAGGAAAATCGTATTACGCGCTGGAACGTACGTAATGGGTATGCCTTCACCAACGCCTGTTTTCGGAACCGAAATATCCGCATCGGTCAAAGCCGACCCCCCGAAGCGCGAGAGATCTAGTGGCAGAACAACATGCCGCTCTGCACCCAAAATTTGAGCCACACGCGCCGCAGCGTCCAGCTCAATGCGATGCCGCTGGTTATAGTCAATTGTCAGGGCAAAGAGCCGCCAACCTGCCGCCCGCGCCATCGCGCCAACAACAAGCGAATCCAGTCCGCCTGACACAAGCGCGACCAGCGCGCCGCCTTCGGGTGCTTTTGGAAAACTCATCCCCGCCCGCTAGAGCGAGATGCCGCCAGTTTCAAGCAATCGCGCGCAAAAGAAGCGGGCTGCCCCGAAGAGCAGCCCGAAGAGATCATTTCACAAAGGGATCTGAAGCCACCATGAAGAAGACTTCAATCCTGCT
>JAGWVG010000376.1 GCA_018970965.1 Alphaproteobacteria bacterium
GGTCGGTGGAGAACAACCAACGCAAGCGTTTTGGTGCTTTTGGTGCGCAGGCGCGCGGCAGCTTGGTTGACCGAATAATTCAGCTCTTGCGCGGCCAAAAGCACACGCTGGCGCATTGCGGGGCTGACGTTTTTATTGCCATTCAGCGCGCGCGACACCGTGGATTGCGCAATCCCCAGCTTATAGGCGATGTCATAGGCGGTTGTGCGCCGTTGCCCCGGTTTGTTCATATGACTGTCCTATAGGATGCAAAGCCTTAATGGTAGGGGCGAATATCAGCGATGGTTTTGCACATCTGAAATGGCCTTTTCGTGATGCCGGCTTGCCCCTGGTCAGGCCTTTCGCCATTGCGGCGGGCGTGAAACCGAGCATCGACATCGGCACCGACAAGCTCGGCGCGCCGGTCCAAATTGATATTGAAGAGCTTTTGGCGACCCGCTTGCTTGTCCAGGGCAATAGCGGCTCTGGAAAGTCGCATCTGTTGCGTCGGTTGCTCGAAGAAAGCGCCGGTCAAGTCCAGCAAGTTGTGATTGATCCCGAAGGGGATTTTGTGACGCTGGCGGACGAATTTGGCCATGTGGTGATTGATGCGGGCGCCTATGATGGGCGCGAGATTGTGAAGATGGCGGCCCGTGTGCGCGAACATCGGGCCTCGGTGGTCTTGGCGCTCGATAATCTTGAGCTTGAAGCGCAGATGCGCTGTGCAGCGGCATTTCTCTCAACCTTGTTCGATGCGCCACGCGACCATTGGTATCCAGCACTTGTAGTGGTGGATGAAGCCCAGATGTTTGCGCCCGCAGTGGCTGGCGATGTGAGTGATGAAACCCGCCGGTTGAGCCTTGGTGCGATGACCAATCTGATGTGCCGGGGCCGCAAGCGTGGGCTTGCTGGCATCATCGCGACCCAGCGGCTGGCAAAGCTCGCCAAGAATGTGGCGGCAGAAGCCTCCAATTTTCTGATGGGTCGGACGTTCCTTGATATTGATATGGCCCGCGCGGCGGATTTGCTGGGCATGGAGCGCAAACAGGCCGAGATGATCCGCGATTTGGATCGGGGACAGTTTTTGGCTCTGGGCCCGGCGATTTGTCGGCGGCCTGTTTCTATTCACATTGGCGCGGTTCGCACCAGCACGCGCTCGGGCACCCATAGTCTCTTGCCGCTGCCCGAAGCGGATGGCGCCGTGTTGCAAGCCAAATTGTTTGATTTTGAGGCAGAAGAAAAGACGGCTCCGCCGCCGGCGCCCCCCGCACCGCCACCGAGCAGCGCGTTGTTGGATCAAATGGCCGCACAAACGGAGGCCCCTGCCGCGCCAGTCTCTGCGCGTGAAGATCTGATTGAGACGGCCGACGCGCACTGTGATGTTGAAGCCGTGATCCGTACCGTCTTGGCGGACATGGTCGCCGAGGCGGAGTGTGCGTTTCAGCCTAAATCGACCTTATATCAAGATTTCACGGTCCGCTGCCGCATGCAAAAGCTGCCGCGTGCGCCCTTGGGCTTGCCAGAATTTGAACGGCGGT
>JAGWVG010000377.1 GCA_018970965.1 Alphaproteobacteria bacterium
GCGCGCAGCTTCCAAATCCGTCGCCATATCAGCGAGCGTGAACTGGGTGTTCTGAAACTCCGCCACTGGCTTGCCGAATTGCTGGCGCTCCCGCGTGTAGCGGATCGCCTCATCCAGACAGCGCTGCGCCCCACCCAGCGAGCAGGCGCCAATGTTCAAGCGCCCGCCATCAAGCCCCGCCATTGCGAACTTAAAGCCATCGCCTTCTTCGCCGACGCGATTGGCAATGGGCACACGCACCTCTTCCAAAATCAGCTGCGCCGTCGGCTGGGCATGCCAGCCCAATTTGCGCTCCTGCGCGCCAAAGCTGACGCCGGGCATGTCCTTCTCAATGACAAGGCAGCTAATGCCCTTGGCCCCTGCATCCCCCGTGCGGACCATAGCGACATAAACTTCGTTCTCGCCCGCGCCCGAGATGAACTGCTTGGTGCCCGACACAACGTAATGATCGCCTTCCAGCCGCGCCGTGGTTTTGAGCGCGGCTGCATCCGAGCCTGACCCCGGCTCGGTCAGGCAATAGCTGGCGATTTTATCCATTGTGACCAGACTGGGCAGATAGCGCGCCTTCAAATCATCAGACCCGAAGCAGTCGATCATCCACGCGGCCATATTATGGATCGAAATAAACGCGCTCGTTGCCGGGCAGCCATAGGCCATGGCTTCCATAATCAGGGCCGCTTCCAGCCGCCCCAAACCAATGCCGCCAGAGCCCTCGGACACATAAATGGCACCAAAGCCCAGCTCTGCCGCAGCTTTGATCGTCGCGCGGGGGAAGATGTGCTTCTCATCCCATTCTGCGGCAAAGGGCGTAATAGCGTCAGCCGTAAATTTGCGCGCCATATCTTGAATGGCGCGCTGGTCTTCGGTCAGATCAAATTGTGTCATCATCACCCCATGGTTGGAATGACAAAGGCATTGCCGCCATCCGGCGACCCATCGGGCCAGCGGCTGGTGATCTTCTTGACCTTGGTCCAGAAGCGAATGCCTTCCATGCCATATTGATCCTGATCGCCAAAGCCAGACCGCTTCCACCCGCCAAAGCTGTGATATGCGACTGGCACGGGGATCGGCACGTTAATGCCCACCATGCCAACATTCACACGTGCGGCAAATTCGCGCGCGGCATGGCCATTGCGCGTGAAGATGGCAACGCCATTGCCATATTGGTGCGCAGACGGCAGCGCGAGCGCCTCTTCAAAGTTCTGCGCACGCACGATCTGGAGGACCGGGCCAAAGATTTCCTCTTTGTAAGACGCCATATCGGTCGTCACATGGTCAAACAGCGTTGGCCCCACGAAAAAGCCCTTTTCATGGCCCTGCAGCGTAAAGCCGCGGCCATCAATGACCAGTTCAGCGCCTTCATCCACGCCCTTTTGGATCCAGCCTTCGACCTTTTCCTTATGCGCTTGGGTGACCACGGGGCCATAATGCGCCTCAGCATCGGTCGAGATGCCAACCTTTAACGCATGGATTGCCGGGATCAGCTTTTCCTTCAGCCGCTCGGCTGTGTCAT
>JAGWVG010000076.1 GCA_018970965.1 Alphaproteobacteria bacterium
GATTGGGCCGGGCGCACATGTGTTGGCTGTCTGCCAGCCTTCTGTTCCTGTTTACGCCGCGATTGCGCTGATGTCGGCTGATAAGCACCGGGCGCTGCCCAAGACGCTGACGATGATGGGCGGCCCCGTCGATACGCGCCGCGCGCCAACCGCCGTCAACCAATTGGCGATGGAACGGCCTTTTGCGTGGTTTGAGCATAATGTCATTGCGCGTGTGCCGCGGGGTTATCCGGGGTCAGGCCGCGAGGTGTATCCCGGCTTCCTGCAATTATCGGGCTTTATGGCTATGAATTTGGGCAACCATATGATGAGCCATTGGGAGATGTTTAAGCATCTGGTTGAAGGCGATGATGAGAGCGCCGAGGCGACCAAATCCTTTTATGATGAATATCGCTCTGTCTGCGACATGACGGCGGAATTTTATCTCCAGACCATTGATGAAGTTTTCCAGCGGCATTTATTGCCCAAGGGCGAATTGATGCATCGGGGCCGTCGGGTTGATCCGTCCGCCATTACCAAAGTCGGCCTTTTGGCGATTGAGGGGGAGCGCGATGATATTTCGGGCATTGGCCAAACCAAAGCCGCGCTCGACATTGCGACCAAGCTGCCTGCCAAGCTAAAACATTATTATGTTGCGGAAGGGGTGGGCCATTACGGCATTTTCAATGGCGGCAAATGGCGCACCAAAATCGCCCCCGTGGTGGAAGAGTGGATCGCCAGCCATAACGGCTAAGCGGATTTAGCGGACAAAGCTCTGGTGTAGGGCAAGTGCTGTTCCTGCAAGTGTGATAAGCCAGATGAGGATGATCGCAGTCGCGCCAGCCCGGCTGATCGGCCGCGTGCTGGCGGCCAGCGCAAGCGCCCGATTGCGGGCGTAAATGGGCGCGGGGACCAATCTCAGGAACAGCCAGAGGGCTGTGGGCACGAGGATAACATCGTCCAAAAGACCTAGCACCGGTATAAAATCCGGGATCAGATCAATGGGAGACAGCGCATAAGCGGCAATGGCCAGCCCAAAGAGGCGCGCTGGCCAAGGCACATCCTTATCCCGCGCGCACAGCCAAACCGTATGCGCTTCTACTTTGAGGCTCTGCGCAATGGCTTTGAGGCGTTGCACGCTTTGGCCCGCTAGAGTGTCACATCATCCAGCGACAACAGACTGGCATTGCCGCCTGCACTGGTCGTGTCTGTCGACGTCACGCGCTCGGCACAGAAGCGATGGAGATAATTGGGGCCGCCCGCCTTGGGGCCGGTGCCCGAAAGGCCCTCACCACCAAAAGGCTGGCTTCCGACAATGGCACCAATCATCGATCGATTGACGTAGAGATTGCCAACCTTGGCCAAGGCTTCCACTTCATCTGCGGTGCGTGCAATGCGGCTGTGGAGGCCCATGGTCAGGCCAAAGCCCTTGGCATTAACCGCGTTGATTGTTGCCGCCAGATCGCCCGCTTTCCATGTCGCGACATGGAGAATGGGGCCAAACCATTCGGCATCCAGCTCTGCCACATTGGCCAATTCGATAATTGTCGGCGGCACGAACTGGCCTTGGTTGGGGACATCAACGCAATGCACCCAACGCGCCTTTTGACTGTCGCGATAGGCCATCAGCTTGTCATAAGCGGCTTGGTCGATCACCGGGCCGACATCAGTGGCGGGGTCTGCCGGGTCGCCCACAATCAGTGCATCCATCGCGCCACGCAGCATCTCTAATGTGCGCTCAGCGATATCGTCTTGCAGCAACAACACTCGCAATGCTGAACAGCGCTGACCTGCCGAGCGGAAGGCCGATATGACAACATCCTGCACCACCTGTTCGGGCAGAGCCGTTGAATCGACAATCATCGCATTTATCCCGCCGGTTTCTGCGATGAGCGGGATCAGCGGACGGCTTTCATCTTCCAGCAAGCTCCGCGCGATCCGCTTTGCGGTTGCGGTTGAGCCCGTAAAGGCCACACCGGCAATGCGCGGGTCGCTGGTCAGCGCTGCACCAATTTCTGGCCCACCGGGGGCAAGGATCAAAGCGTCCGCTGGGATGCCAGCCTGATGTGCCAGTCGCACAGCTTGCGCTGCAATGCGGGGCGTTTGCGGCGCGGGCTTGGCAATCACGCTATTGCCCGTGACCAAAGCGGCGGCGACTTGGCCCAAGAAAATGGCAAGTGGGAAATTCCAAGGCGCAATGCAGACCCAAACACCGCGGCCTTCATAGCGCAGCACATTGCGCTCTCCTGTTGGCCCGGGCAGTTCAACTTGCATGAGGCCATTGCGTGCCTGATCGGCATAATAACGGCAAAAATCGACGGCTTCGCGCACTTCACCCAAGGCATCGCCAAGTGTTTTGCGCGCTTCCTTGACCAGCAGCGCCATTAAGGGCGTGCGCTGCTCTTCCAGAAGGTCAGCAAGCCGGTCCAAAGCATCAGCACGCGCGCTGATTGGCATGGCCGACCATCGCGCAAAGCCTGTCAGGGCAAGGTCGACGGCATCTGCGGGGGCAGGCTGTGGCTCTGCTGCGAGCGGGGTGGTGGCAATGTCGTGCGCAACATCGGCCAGAATGGCCTTGTCTTGCAAATCAATGCCCATGCTGTTGCGGCGCGCGCCGAACAAATCGATGGGCAACGGAATGGCGGCATGGCGCTGCCCCCCAGTTGCGCGGATTTTCTCAACTGGGTCGGCCAACAAGTCGGCATCACTGACATGCTCATCGGCAAGTTGATGAACAAAGCTGCTGTTCGCGCCATTTTCTAACAAGCGGCGGACAAGATAAGCCAGCAAATCGCGGTGTCCGCCAACCGGCGCATAGATGCGGCAATGATAGCCTTCGCGCTGGACAAGATCTTCATACAGCCCATCGCCCATGCCGTGCAGACGTTGGAACTCAAAATCGCGCGTTTCGCCCGCCCATTCAAGGATGGAGGCGACAGACAGCGCGTTATGCGTGGCAAAGGCCGGGTAGATATTCTTGGCGCGCAGCATATCGCGGGCGCAAGCCAGCCAGCTGACATCGGTCGCCGCTTTGCGAGTGAATAGAGGGTAATCGTCCAGCCCCCATTCCTGCGTGCGTTTGATTTCGCTGTCCCAATAAGCGCCCTTTACCAGACGCACAGCCATGCGGCGGCTGGTCTCTGCCCCCAAGGCATCCGCCCATTGGATGACGGCGGGTGCGCGCTTGGAATAGGCCTGCACGGCCATGCCCAGCCCATCCCAGCCCCGCAATTCAGGGTGGCGGGCGGCGTGCGCGATAATCTCAAGGCTCATTTCCAGTCGCTCGGATTCCTCAGCATCGACCGTCAGCGCAATGCCGCGTCGGGCGGCCGCCAAGCACAGCGTTTCCAGCAGATCAGAGAGCATCGGAACGCAGCGATCCCAATGTGCGACTTCATAGCGAGGGTGAAGCGCGGAGAGCTTGACTGAAACGCTGTGCCCTTCGCCCGTCTTTTCAATCGCGTCGAGATAAGAGGCAAAATACCGCTCGCCATCTGCAAAGGTCCGCGCCGCCTCTCCCAGCATGTCGAACGACGCAACAAAACCCTTATGTTCGGGCTGCGCCATGCGTTTACTTGCCTCTTCAATGGTCCGGCCCATCACGAAGATTTCGCCCATCATCCGCATTGCTGCGCCCACGGCCTGACGGACAAAGGGCTCACCCGCGCGTGCGATGAGGCGGCGGAGTGTGCCCGCTTCTTCCTTGTCACTGACCAAAGCGCGGCCAATGACAAGGCCCCATGTGGCGGAATTGACGAGCGTCGAGTGAGATTTGCCGCTATGCGCCCGCCAATTGGCATCGCCCAATTTATCGGCAATCAGCGCGTCCGCCGTTTCCGGGTCGGGCACGCGCAAAAAAGCTTCGGCAAGCGACAGCAGCGCGACGCCTTCTTGCGTGTTGAGCCGATATTCATTGAGGAATTGATTCACCCACCCGCTTGATTGCGCGCGCCGCAGATCTGCGAGCAACCCACTGGCGCGCGCGACAATGCGGTTGCGCTCTTCCGGGCTGACGGCGGCCCGGGCAATCAGGGGCTGAAGAACGGCGGGTTCTGCGGCTCTGTGAAGGCTGCGCATGAGCGACGTTGCGGAATCCATAGCTTTTGACTCTAAATGAATGAAGGCCCTAAATCCCGTGTGGGACTCGCGCCGCTGTAATAATGTTGCGCGCCTTTAGCGAGAGGAAAGCTTATGCCTGTTGTGAGCAAAGAGGAACTTTTTGGTCTTGTTGGCAAAGACGTAGGGACGTCTGAATGGATGCTGATCGATCAAGATCGCGTCAATAAATTCGCCGAAGCCACTGGGGATTTTCAGTTCATCCATGTCGATCCGGAACGTGCCAAGCTGACGCCCTTTGGCGGGCCGATTGCGCACGGCTTTTTATCGCTATCGCTGCTGCCCGTGTTGACGGCGCAAGCAGATTTGCCGCGCCTCGACGGGATTAAGATGGGCGTGAACTATGGCGGCAACAAAACCCGCTTCATCGCGCCAGTGAAAGTGGGCAAGCGCGTGCGCGGCCACTTCAAAATGCTTGCGCTCGAAGAAAAGCGCCCCGGCCAATTCCAGCAGACAATGGAATTTACGCTGGAAATTGAAGGTGAGGATAAGCCCGCCTTGATGGCCGAGTGGATCACTCAATTTTTTGTCTGATTGGCAGACTTTTTTAATATCGTTCTCAGGAGAATTTCATGCGTAGTGCCGTTATTGTATCGACCGCCCGCACGCCGATTGGCCGTGCCTATCGCGGCGCGTTCAACATCACGCCCTCGCCGACATTGTCGGCCTATTCGATCCGCGCGGCGGTGGAGCGTGCTGGGATTGATCCGGCAGAGGTGGATGATCTGTGCTGGGGGTCAGCCCTGCAACAAGGCAGCCAGGCGGGCAACACGGCGCGCACGGCACTGCTGCGGGCGGGGCTGCCGGTGACAGTGCCGGGCATGACGATTGACCGTCAATGTTCGTCTGGCCTGATGGCGATTGCGACAGCAGCCAAGCAGATCATCGTCGACAACATGGACATTTGCGTTGGCGGCGGTGTGGAATCGATCAGCTTGGTGCAAACGCCCGAAATGCGCGTCGCCCCTGATCCTGAGCTGCTGAAGATGCACAAGGACATTTACATGCCCATGTTGCAGACGGCTGAAGTGGTCGCCGCGCGCTATAAGATCAGCCGTGATCGTCAGGACGAATATGGCTTGCAATCGCAACAGCGCACCGCTGCTGCCCAAGCAGCTGGCAAGTTTGATGACGAAATTGTTGCCTGCACCGCAACTATGGCCGTCACCAACAAGGAAACCGGCGAAGTTTCGCAAAAAGAAATCACGCTGAACAAGGATGAGGGCAATCGTGCGGATACCACGCTTGAGGGCCTGAAGGCGCTCAAGCCGGTTCTGGGGCCGGATATGCACATCACGGCAGGCAATGCCAGCCAGTTGTCGGACGGCTCTTCGGCCAGCGTGCTGATGGAAGAATCGGTTGCCGCGAAAAAGGGCCTCAAGCCGCTGGGCCGTTATGTTGGCATGGCCGTTGCAGGCACTGAGCCCGATGAAATGGGCATTGGCCCCGTCTTTGCCATTCCCAAGCTGCTGCAGCGTTATGGCCTGAAAATGGATGATATCGGCCTGTGGGAATTGAATGAAGCCTTTGCGGTGCAGGTGCTGTATTGTGCCGACAAGCTGGGCATTCCGATGGATCGCCTGAACGTCAATGGTGGCGCCATTTCAATTGGCCACCCCTATGGCATGTCGGGCGCGCGCATGGTTGGCCACGCGCTGATCGAGGGCAAGCGCCGCGGCGCCAAATATGTCGTCATCACCATGTGCATTGGTGGTGGTCAGGGCGCAGCAGGTCTTTTCGAAGTCCTCTAAACCAAGCTGACTTTTGCATGCGAAGGGGCGGTTGCCAAAAGCGGCAGCCGCCTCTTTGTGTTTTCAGCCAGAGCCGCTTAGAGACACTGGCGTGACATTGACGCGCCTCAGCCTGACCAATTTTAGGTCTTACCCGGATTGTGTTGTGACGCCCGGGCCCGGCCTGGTTGTGCTAACGGGTGAAAATGGCGCGGGCAAAACCAATATATTGGAAGCTGTTTCGCTTCTTGTCCCCGGGCGTGGTTTGCGCGGGGCCGCGCTGTCGGACATTGCCCGCCAAGGCGGTGGCGGTGGCTTTGCCGTTGCCGCGCGGTTGGGGGATGTTGAATTGGGCACAGGCACGCGTGCAGAAGCGCCTGAGCGCCGGATTGTGCGGATTAATGGTGCGACTGCCGCTGCAAATGATTTGGCAGAATGGGTGTCGGCGCTTTGGCTGACGCCTGCGATGGACCGGCTATTTTTAGAAGGTGCGAGCGAGAGACGGCGCTTTTTGGACCGCTTGGTTCTGGCGCTTGTCCCCAGCCATGCGAGCCATGCGAGCCGTTATGAGGCAGCGATGCGCCAACGCAACCGGCTCTTGTCCGATGATCATCCGGCTGACCCCGAATGGCTAACCGCACTTGAGGCGCAAATGGCAACGCATGGTCAGGCCTTGGCCGAGGCGCGTCTTCAATTGGCGATGGCATTAGGCGCGCGCTTGGCGGCGCAACCCGATGGCCCCTTTGCGCGTGCTGGTTTGCAGATTGAGGGCGGAGAGATCGCGCCTGATTTTGTCGATCAGCTTCGCCGAAATCGCCCGCGTGATGCGGCGGCGGGGCGGACGTTGCTGGGCCCGCATCGGATGGATCTGGCGGTGACTCATTTGGGCAAGGGGCAGGCTGCGGCACGTTGTTCAACTGGAGAACAAAAAGCTCTGCTCTTGGGTATTGTGCTGGCCCATGCCGAGCTGGTGGCCGAGAGGCTGGGGCGTGCGCCGCTATTGCTGCTCGATGAGGTTGCCGCGCATCTCGATCCGCTGCGGCGTGCCGCCCTATTTGATCGATTGGCGGCCAATGGCGGTCAGGTGTGGATGACAGGGACCGAACCGAGCCTGTTTGCAGAAGCTGGGCCACAGGCAACTCGGCTGCGTGTGGCAGAGGGGCAAGTGCTGGCTTAAGCCAGTGTTTTGCCCTCTTCGCGCAATTTAAGGCTTTCCGTGAACAACGGGATTTTGGCTTTTTGAAACGCCCCGGGTGTCATTCCGGCATAGCGGCGCACCTCGCGGTTTAGGTGCGATTGGTCAAAATAACGCAGGCTTGCCAGTTCTGCCTGATCAGCATTGCCCAGCTTGCGCATGGCTGCTGCCATATCCAAAAAGCGACACCGCTGAAGAACTGATTTGGGCGACATGCCAAAGCTGGTGAGGCAGCGGCGCTCCAACTGTCGAGGAGAAAGGCCCAGCACGCGTGCCGCCTCTTCGACGCGCGTGGTGCTGTCTTGCCGCGCAATTGCCTCAAATGTCGCAATGATGGGATCAATGCCTTTCCGGCCCATTGCCTCTAATTGCGTATCAATCACGGCTTCCATAGCGGTGATGCGATCTGCATCTTTTTTGGCAGCTGCCAAAGTTTCGCAAAGCGTTGTGACCAAGGGCATATCCCAGCAGTTCGCAAGCGGAGAAATATGGTCAACATGGTCGGCGGCGCGGGCGTTGAACAAGGCCATCCACGCACTCGGCCGAATGGCAAAACCTGATAGGGCGATTGGCCCACGTATCCGGATTTTGAGCATCTTTGAATTTGGGCCGAACAACAATGCCCCAGAGCCAGCAACCCATTGGCCCTCATGCCACCAATCCCACTCGCCAGCATGAATAACACGCACAAAGCCGTTATCCGCCATCAGATAATCTTCATGACAAAAATCTTGGGGGAGCTTTGCTTCAACAAAATAGTGGCGGCGGATAAAGGGCAGCAGCCGGGCAGACGGCGCGAAATTACGTGAAGAAATCATTCATCCCCCCAAAGGCAAGGCCAGCGCCAGATGTTATTCGGCTTT
>JAGWVG010000378.1 GCA_018970965.1 Alphaproteobacteria bacterium
ACCAGCCAGCATCCAGCGTCGAAACATGTTTCGACGCAAGCTCAGCCGATGCGCTTCATCTTCATTAAACCCATCTTCATGATGGATGAGCGGCGGCGTGCCCGCTGGGAACAAGCGTCGCGCAGCCACAACGTCCATCGCCCCCCAATTATAGGTGAGAACAAGATCAAACTTCTGAAGATACTGGGCAATTGCGCGGTAGCGGGAAAGGCTGGGTCTGCCATTAATAGCTGGCGCATCGCTGGCAAAAGCAATGTCAACTTCGGGCCTGATTGCGTGCGCCGCCTCTCTTAGCGCGCCGGGCGCCGTCCACAGCATATGCGTGGCCGCAGCGCCAAAAGCGTTGATCAACGTTGCGGTGCGCAGTTCCTTACCGCCGGGCGAAAAACTAGAATGACACTGCAGGACGCGCTTGGGCGTCACGCCATCACGGCTTTCAGCAACGCTCCCAAGGCGCGCGTCGCGGAAGGTTCGTTCAGGGCCGGAGCGTGGCCGACGCCCGAAATGGTCGTCAGCCTTGCATGCGGCAACCTGCGGGCCATTTCTTTCGCCGTTGCCTCTGCCAGCAAATCAGACAGACCACCCCGCAAAATCGCCACTGGAGCAGTCCCCAGCGCTTCATAAGCGGGCCAGAGATCATAGGGCTCGGCGGCCAATTTCATCGGCTCCGAGATTTGCATATCATAATCCAGCACGATGCGCCCTTGCGCAGTCAGGCGGCAGACGCGCTTGGCATAAGTGATCCAATCTTCCAGCTTATAGCTGGGATAGACGACAGCCTGAGTTTCACCCAAATCTCGTGCGGCATGGACCCAAGTTGGCCAGCTATGGGTGCGGCCAACGGTGGTGCGAATGCGCTCCAGCCCTTTTTCTTCCACCACTGGGCCAATATCGTTTAACAAAGCGCCCACGATGCGGCCCGGCTTTAATCCCGCCATCAACATCGTGACAAGGCCGCCCAAAGATGTGCCAATCGACACAAACTTCTTAATTTTCAACTCCGCCAACAGGGCTTCCAAATCCTGCACATAGGTTAGCGGAACATATGTCATCGGGTCTTTGGCATAGGCACTCTCACCGCGCCCCCGTAGATCGACACAAATCACACGCCAATCACCAGCCAACCGCGCCGCCACATGCTCAAAATCGCGGGCATTGCGCGTCAGACCAGGAATGCACAGGATCGGCGGGCGCGATTTATCCCCCGGATAATCGCGATAATGCAACCTTAGGCCGTCATTCGACCACCAATAGCCATCGGTGTATTGCGCTTTGGAACCCATCGCCCCCATATCGCGGTATGTCGTCAAACTCGCAAGCTTTCCCTTTCACGCCCGAACACGCCATTGATGCGGTTGCCGATTTTTTGGCAGATCCGGTTGCTCCGGCAGGTTTTCCGCAAACTATTTTGCGCTTCCGCAATGATCGTGCCGCAAAAGACGTGGGGCTTGCTGATCTGAAGGACGCGGATTGGATCGCCCATTTTGGTCGCTTCACACCACTCG
>JAGWVG010000379.1 GCA_018970965.1 Alphaproteobacteria bacterium
GCCTGCACCTGCCAGCCCAAGGCCTTTTGCGCATCTGCTTTATCAAGCCAGTGGTTGAATTGCTGGCTGGCGACATAGCTGTTTTCGACGACCACCCCGCCAAACGTCCCAATGGCAGCGCGTGCCATGAAAATATTGACCGAAATGACGATGCCGAAAAAGCCAACCAAAATCGCCGTCATATGCCAGCCGGTAAATTTGCGGGTCATTCGCCAACCTCCTCGTCATGCCGCTCGGGTCGCTCAAACACGACGGCGTCGCTATCTCCGCGGCGATCGCCGTCATTGGCCAACGCGCTGATCGTGAAATCACTGCGCTCTTCGCCCCGTGCCGGCGCAGCAACAAAGAGGCGCACCTTTTGCACGCTGTCAGCTGGCACATCCACGGCAATCTGGCGGACATTATTTCCTCGATTGCCCTCCGCCGTCCAAATCGTCGCTCCCGCAAGCCCGCTGACAACCAACGACACACGGCGCGGTCGCGTTTCCATATTGCGGATCTTCACCGTATAATTGTTGCGGATCATCCCGTCAGACAGCTGGACATAAACCGGGTTGCGATCATGCTGCACATTGAGATCAAGCCGGGTGCGGGCGCCAAGAGCGAACAACATCGCAAATCCAATTGAAGCCCAAATGCTGAAGTAAATCAGCGTGCGCGGGCGCAATATGGTGCGCAAGGGGCGCTGCGCTGTGCCGCCCGCCTTTTCCACCGCAGCATCATCCAGCGTGCAGTAATCAATAAGGCCACGCGGCTTGCCAATTTGGCCCATCACCTTGTCGCACGCATCAATGCACAGCGCGCAGGTGATGCAGCCAATTTGCGGGCCTTCACGAATATCAATGCCCGTGGGGCACACGGCCACGCATTGCAGACAATCAATGCAATCGCCGGTTTTCAGGCTGGCCTCTTGTGTCTTTTTAAGGCCATGCGTGCGCGGCTCTCCGCGCCAATCTTTATAAGTGACGATCAGCGATTTCTCATCAAGCATAGCCGTTTGAATGCGGGGCCAAGGGCACATATAAATGCACACTTGCTCGCGCATAAAGCCGCCAAAGATGAAGGTCGTCGCCGTCAGCACACCCACAGTGGAATATGCAACCATCGGCGCATGGCCGGCGATAAATTCCCGCGCCAAAGTTGGCGCATCGGCAAAATAGAAAATCCATGCCCCGCCGGTTGCCGCAGCAATTGCAAGCCAGATCGACCATTTGAGCAAACGCCGCGCAATCTTAGATGCGCCCCAAGGCGCTTTGTCGAGGCGTAGCTGCGCATTGCGGTCGCCATCGATCCAACGCTCGACATGCTGGAAAAGGTCGGTCCACACCGTTTGCGGGCAGGCATAGCCGCACCACGCACGCCCCACGGCAGATGTGACCAAGAACAGACCAATGCCCGCCATCACCAGCAAGCCGGCGACATAATAAAATTCATGCGGCCAAATTTCGATGGCGAACATGTAAAAGCGCCGATTGGCCAGGTCGACCAGCACGGCCTGATC
>JAGWVG010000077.1 GCA_018970965.1 Alphaproteobacteria bacterium
TTTGGGGGAGATCGGGTGAGCCCCAACCATCCACGCCCACAAAGGCTGTCGTCACGCCTTGCGTCAGAAAGGGCAGAACCAGCCGCGCGGCGGGATCACGCGATGTCAGCGCGGCATCAGCATGCGTGTGGGGATCAATAAAGCCCGGGGCAACAATCATTCCCTTGGCGTCAATGACGCGCCGGGCGGGGACATCCAGATGCGGAGCGAGGGCGACAATGCGATCCCCTGTAATGGCGACATCGCCTTCAAAGGGCGCGCCATTGCCTGAATACACGGTGCCGCCATGAATAAGCAGGTCCACCGACGACGCGGCTTGTGCCGCTGCGTGTCTGGGTGCTCCGATCCCCGCCAAGAGAGTTGTAAAGGCCAAAGCTGCTGCAAGGCGTTGTTTCATTGCGCATTCTCCCCACGCCTGTTTAGCAATCCAGCGCGGGGGATCAATTATGTTAAAGAGGCCGGCAGGCCGGGCGTTAGCGCGCCAGCCGCTGTGCTACCCGTGGCCAGAGGATGGAGAGGATGAGCCCGCCCATCACCAAAGCCGCGGCCATAATCTTCCAGACCTGCATCGGCTCTGCCAAGATCAGCGTGGACGAGAGCATCCCAAATACTGGCACAAGCAGCGCTAACGGCGCGACTTGCGCCGAGGGGTGGCGCGACAGCAGCCAGCCCCACATGGCATAGCCAAACATTGTATTGCCCACTGATTGCCACCCAACAGCCGCCCAAGCGCTCAGCGGTGCGTGGGCGAGGCTGGAAACAATGGCGTCCGCCCCTTCCGTCGCAAAGGCAAGGGCGAAGAGCGGCGGAATGGCAAAAAGGCTGGCCCACACGACATAGGACAGCATGTTAATCTGCCCCGCTGCGCGCGAGACCATATTGCCGCTGGACCAGCTGATTGCGGCACCAATGACCAAGGCGATCCCCAAGGGCGAGGTGTGCCCATCGGTATGCGTCAGGATAACGCTTAGGCCCGCTAGCGCGAGGGCAAGTGCCACAATTTGGAACAGGCGGACGCGCTCTTTATGCAAGATCAGTGAAAACAGGATGGTGAAGATCACCTGTGTCTGGACAACCAGCGAGGCAAGGCCCGGCGTGATATGGCCCTTCATCGCAATGAAGAGCAGGCCAAATTGCCCGCCGCCAATCAAGACGCCATAGGTCGCCAAATTGCGCCACGCGACTTTGGGCCGCGGCAGGAAAAGCGCGGCCGGGAAAAAGGCGAAGGTATACCGCAGCGCCGCCAGCAACAGCGGCGGAAAACTATCCAGCGCGATGCGGATGATAACGAAGTTGGAGCCCCAAACGGCCATGACCAGCACGGCCGCCAGCAGGTGCAAGCGGGGCAGCCCCGCAGAGCTATGCGGGGCTGACATATTACGCCGCTTCGGACGAGCGCTTGGCGCGCTTGCGCTCATGCGGATCGAGATGAACTTTGCGCAGGCGGATGTTCTGCGGTGTCACTTCGACCAGCTCATCATCATCAATATAGGCAATCGCCTGTTCCAACGTCATGCGCTTGGGCGGGGTCAGGCGGATGGCATCATCCTTACCGCCCGAGGCGCGGAAGTTGGTCAGCTGCTTTGACTTCATCGGGTTGACTTCAAGGTCATCCGTCTTGGCGTTTTCGCCAACAATCATGCCTTCGTACAAAGCCTCACCTGGCGAAACGAACAGAATGCCACGCTCTTCAAGCGGGCCAAGCGCATAAGCATTGGCTTCGCCTGCGCCGTTGGAAATCAGCACGCCATTTTTGCGGCCTTCAATCGGGCCTTTGTGCGGTCCGTATTTCTCAAACAGGCGGTTCATAATGCCCGTGCCGCGCGTGTCCGACAGGAATTCGCCATGATAGCCAATCAGCCCGCGTGACGGGGCTGAGAAGGTGATGCGCGTCTTGCCGCCGCCCGAGGGGCGCATATCAGTCATTTCGGCTTTGCGCATGTTCATCTTATCGATGACGGTGCCCGAATATTCATCATCCACGTCGATGACGACAGTTTCATAAGGCTCAGTGCGGGCGCCATTTTCTTCACGGAACAGCACGCGCGGACGCGAAATGCCAAGTTCAAAGCCTTCACGGCGCATGGTTTCAATCAGAACGCCCAATTGAAGTTCGCCACGGCCGGCAACTTCAAAGCTATCTTTATCGGCGCTTTCCGTCACGCGGATGGCGACGTTTGATTCTGCTTCGCGGAACAAGCGGTCGCGGATCATGCGGCTTGTGACTTTGCTGCCTTCACGGCCCGCCATGGGCGAGTCATTGACGGCAAAGCGCATGGAGAGCGTTGGCGGATCAATGGGTTGCGCAGCAATGGGGTCGCTCACGCTGGTGTCTGCAATGGTGTTTGCCACGGTTGCCGTGGTGAGACCTGCAATCGATACAATATCGCCGGCCTTGGCTTCATCCACCGGCACACGCTCCAACCCGCGGAAGGCAAGGATTTTCGAGGCGCGGCCTTGTTCAATGACATTGCCATCTTGGTCCAGCGCGTGGATTGGCATGTTGACCTTCAACGTGCCGCTATCAATGCGGCCGGTGAGGATGCGGCCCAAGAAATTGTCACGATCCAAGAGCGTGACGAGGAACTTGAAAGGACCATCTTCATCCGCCTTGGGTTCGGGCACGTGCTTCACGATGGTTTCAAACATCGGCTCCAGCGTGCCATCGCGCAGCGTGGGGTCGGTATTGGCATAGCCATTGCGGCCCGAGGCGTAGAGGACAGGGAAATCGAGCTGCTCATCCGTCGCATCAAGCGAGACGAACAAGTCAAACACTTCGTCCAACACTTCCTGAATGCGCTCATCCGGGCGGTCAATTTTGTTGACGACGACGATTGGACGCAGGCCAAGTGCCAATGCCTTGCCGGTTACGAACTTGGTTTGCGGCATCGCGCCTTCGGACGAATCGACGAGCAGAATAACGCCATCGACCATTGAAAGGATGCGCTCGACTTCGCCACCAAAGTCGGCGTGGCCGGGCGTATCAACAATGTTGATGCGCGTGCCGTTCCAGTCCACCGAGGTGCACTTGGCCAAAATGGTAATCCCGCGTTCTTTTTCGAGATCGTTCGAATCCATCGCACGCTCTTCCACGCGCTGATTGTCGCGGAAGGTGCCCGATTGGCGGAAAAGCTGGTCAACAAGGGTCGTTTTGCCATGATCGACGTGCGCGATAATGGCCACGTTACGGAGGCTCATGCGGATCTCTAATGGAGGAAGGTTGCGGTTCAGCCGCGGCCCCTAGCCTAATTTGTGCGATGCGGCAAGCTA
Organism: Alphaproteobacteria bacterium; assembly: GCA_018970965.1. Lineage (GTDB taxonomy): Bacteria > Pseudomonadota > Alphaproteobacteria > Sphingomonadales > Sphingomonadaceae > Aquisediminimonas. The sequence goes on from JAGWVG010000077.1 coordinate 3,271, forward strand.
AGCTAGGACAAGTCCATGTTGGCACGCCTTATTCCCGATCGGTTCATCCTGATGCTGTTGGGCACAATTGCCCTTGCAAGCCTGCTCCCTGTGCGGGGCAGTGCGGTGCCACTTGTCTCGGCAATTGCAAATGCCGCGATTTTCAGCCTGTTTTTCTTTCACGGCTTGCGCATCGCGCATGAGGCCGTGTGGGCGGGCCTGCGCCATTGGCGGCTGCAATTGGCCGTGCTGGGTTTTGTATATGGCGCGATGCCGGTATTGGGCTTTGGCCTATCGCGGCTGATGCCGCAGGCGGTGCCGCCTGAGCTTTGGCTGGGCATCTTCTTCCTCTGCGCCTTACCATCCACCGTGCAGGCCGCAATTGCTTCTGCTTCGATGGCGCGGGGCAATGTGGCCGCGTCGGTTATTGCGGCCGCGCTGTCTAACTTATCGGGCGTGGTGCTAACCCCGCTGCTTTTGGCGGCGCTTGCGGCCACCAGTGGGGCCGGTGGCGATCTGTCGGCGGTCGGGCGTATTGCCACATTGCTGCTGCTGCCTTTTGCCCTTGGGCAGCTGGCCCGGCTGCGGTTGGCGACATGGGCAGAGCGCAACAAAGGGTGGATTGGTCGGCTGGATCGCACAACCATTCTCATCACCGTATATGTCGCCTTTAGTGCAGCTGTGGTGGATGGCTTATGGCACAAGCTGGGCGCAGAAGAGATGGCGCGGCTGCTTGGCCTGATCTGTCTCTTGCTGGCGCTCGCCTTTGCCGGCAGCTGGGCGCTTGGTCGCGCGCTGGGCCTGTCGCGGGAAGACCGAATTACACTGCTTTTTTCAGGGGCGCACAAGAGCTTGGCAACAGGTGCGCCCATGGCGCGCATCCTGTTTCCGGCGGCGCAAGCCGGGCTGATCGTGCTGCCACTGATGCTCTACCACCAACTACAACTCACAGTTTCTGCATGGATTGCCGCACGCATCGCACGAAATTAATCGATCTCACAAACGAACAGGGCTAGAGGGCCGGCTTATGACTGCCAAAGAGCATCCTCGCGTCGCTGTGCTTTTGCCCTGCTATAATGAAGCAGCGGCGATTGGCCAGACGATTGCTGATTTCCGAGCTGCGCTGCCGGACGCCGTGATTTATGTCTATGACAATAATAGCGCTGATGCCACCGCTGACATTGCTCGTGCGGCAGGCGCTATCGTTCGGACAGAGCGGATGCAGGGTAAGGGCCATGTTGTCCGCCGCATGTTTGCTGATGTGGACGCCGATATTTACGTGATGGCCGATGGTGATGCGACTTATGAAGCCGCGGCGGCGCCCGGCTTGATTGCGCTGCTGCGTGACGAACAGCTCGATATGGTTGTCGGCGCACGCAAATCAGAAGTTGAAGCCGCCTATCGCCCGGGACATCGCTTGGGCAATAAATTGCTAACGGGCATGCTTGCTTGGCTTTTTGGGCGGACATTCACCGATATTCTCTCGGGCTATCGTGTGTTTTCGCGGCGCTTTGTGAAGAGCTTTCCAGTTCTTTCGGAAGGCTTTGAGATTGAGACAGAAATCAGCGTCCATGCGCTCGAATTGCGGATGCCTGTGGCCGAGCAGGTGACAGCCTATGCTGCCCGGCCTGAAGGGTCGGAATCAAAGCTCAACACCTATCGTGATGGCTGGCGCATCTTGATGATGATCCTCACCTTGTTCCGCGTCGAAAAGCCGTTGGCCTTTTTCGGTTTGATTGGCGGCGGGCTTGCCGGGCTGTCCATCGGGCTGAGCATTCCCTTGTTTCTCACCTATTTTGAGACGGGGCTGGTGCCGCGTTTCCCGACCGCGATTTTGGCAACCGGCATCATGTTGCTTGCCTTCCTTAACGGGTTTTGCGGGTTGATCCTCGACACAGTGGTGCGGGGACGGCGCGAGATGCGCCGGCTGGCCTATCTTGCTGTGCAAAGCTGATCGCTCATGCCAGTTGCTCTCATAAAGCCAGGTGCTGAGCGCCTGCTCTGGCTGGCGTTGGCTGCGCTTTCGGCGCTGCCCTTCCTTGTCGCGCCAATCCCTGTGCTGCCCGACTTGTTTACGCATATTGGCCGCTATCATGTGATGATCCATCAGGCCGATCCGTGGTTGCGCCAATATTACGCTTTTGATTGGCATATTTTGGGCAATTTGGGGGTCGATCTCCTGATGGCCCTTTTGGGCCCGGTTTTGGGGACGGAGCGCGCAGCCATTTTTATCACGGGCTGTATTCCGCCCGTTATGATCTGGGGGCTGTATCGGCTTGCGCGGGCGCGTTTCGGCGATGTGCCACCGCCCGCTTATTTGGCACTTCTGCCCGTTTATAGCTTCACCTTTTTCCATGGTTTTGTGAATTATTGGCTGGCTGTCGCGCTGGTCTTTCATGTGGCTGCCTCTTGGCTGTCGGTGCGGGAAAAAGGCCCCTGGGCCCGCTTTGCCTTCGCGCTGGTTGCAGGGCTTGTGGTTTGGCTGTGCCACACCTCAGCATGGGGTATTTTGGGTGTTCTGATCGCGGCGATTGAGTTTGACCAAAGAGTTAATTGGCGGCGTTTTATTTGGGGGATGGTCCCATGGTCTGCGCCAATGTTGCCCATGATGATTTGGCGCAACACCAAAGGCGGTGGGGAATTGTTTAGCCGCTGGAATATTCAGGAAAAACTCTCAGGCGTGATCAACCTGCTTCGCGCAGAATGGGAGATTTTCGATATTGCCTCGGTGGTGGCGCTGGCGCTGATACTGGTTTGGCTGTGTGTCAGCCGCCACATGCGTCGCGATCGTGCTTTCATGCTGTGCGCGCTGGGCCTTTTGGGGTTGTCCATTGTGTTGCCCTCCACAGTGCTGAGCTCTTATTTTGCCGATGTCCGCCTTTACGCGCCGGCTGTGATGATTGCATTTTTGGGCATCACAGCTGTGCCGCAGCGCTTTGCGCGGCCGCTGCTGATTTTGGCCGTGGCGTGGTTCGGGCTGCGCACGGCGGAAACGGCCATTGGTTGGACGCAGCGCGGCACAGAGATGTCGCAAGATTTGGCCGCGTTGGACAAAGTGCCGATGGGCGCAAGGATCGCGGTTTTGGGCCATAGCAGCGAATGCGGCGTTTGGCCGCTGGGCGGGCGCAGCCATGCTGCCAGCCTTGCCATCCCGCGGCGCCATGCTTTTGTGAATACGGAATGGGATATTCCCGGTCAGCACTTGATGCAGCCCATTTATAATCTGGGTCGTGGTTTTAACGATGCCGAGTCAGCAGAACTGTTTAATCCGGTTTATGGCTGCCCTGGTTACCGCGTGAGAACCTTTTTGAGGTTCCTGCCACGAGACAGGTTTGATTTTGTATGGATTTGGGAAGCTGATGCCCCGCCAAGTGCGCTTCACTGGCTGATCCCGCTCTATACAGGCCCGACATCACGGCTTTATGCCATCCGTAAATCGACCTCGCCCCGATCAGGGGGTTGAACTTTTCGGTTCAAAGCCGAACATAGGGGCTAAGACTCAAAGCAAAGGACAGTTCATGCATCCGCACGACGCGTTGATCCCCATCGTTATCGAACAATCGAACCGGGGGGAGCGTAGCTTCGACATTTATTCCCGCCTGCTGCGCGAGCGCATCGTTTTTGTGACGGGCGGTATTGAGGACAATATGGCCTCGGTCATTGTGGCCCAGTTGCTGTTCCTCGAGTCGGAAAACCCGAAGAAAGATATCTGGATGTACATCAACTCGCCGGGCGGGGTGGTGACAGCTGGCATGGCGATCCATGATACGATGCAATATATTCGGCCCAAAGTGGGCACTGTTTGCGTCGGTCAGGCGGCCTCGATGGGGTCGTTCCTTCTTTCCGCGGGCGAGCCGGGCATGCGCGTTGCGATGACCAATTCCCGTATCATGATCCACCAGCCATCAGGCGGGGCGCAGGGTCAGGCAACAGATATTGCCATTCAGGCGCAGGAAATTCTGCGGATCCGCGCAAGTATGAACAGCTTATATTCAAAATATACTGGCAAGGATATTGAAACGATTGAAAAGGCGATGGAGCGTGACAACTTCATGACAGCTGAAGAAGCCAAGGCCTTTGGTCTGGTTGATTCGGTGTTTGATAAGCGCCCAGTTGTCGAGGAAGACGCGCAAGGCTGAGCGGATTATTGTCCAGTCAGGTCTAATTAAGCCATTGTCGCTATGAAATCTGACTGTAACATGGCCGCAATCGTGGCAGGAAGGTTCTGATGACCAAGTTGAGCGGCAGCGATACCAAGAGCACGCTTTATTGCTCTTTCTGCGGCAAATCGCAGCATGAGGTGCGCAAGCTCATTGCGGGCCCGACGGTGTTTATCTGTGATGAATGCGTTGACTTGTGCAACGACATCATCCGCGAAGAAACAAAGACGGCGCTTGTCTCTAAGAAAGATGGCGGCGTGCCGTCACCGGCCGAAATCTGCAAGGTTCTGGATGATTATGTGATCGGCCAGTCTAAGGCCAAGCGCGTCCTCTCGGTTGCGGTTCACAACCATTATAAGCGCCTGAACCATGGCGCTAAGGGCGCAGATGTTGAACTGGCGAAGTCTAACATTCTGCTGGTTGGCCCCACGG
>JAGWVG010000078.1 GCA_018970965.1 Alphaproteobacteria bacterium
AATTGCCCGCTGACCTTGCCGAAGCCGTGCGCAGCCCCAATGGGACGACGCATGCGGGGCTTACCATAATGGATGCCTCTGACCTTGATGACGTTGTTCGCGCGACAGTGGAGGCCACAGCACGCCGCAGCCGCGAATTGGCAGAGGCCGCCCGCTTAGCGGATTGAGCCCCCACAGCAGTTGACGCCGCCCAGTCGCTGGCATAGCGCAGTTCAGAAGTTGCGGCTTGGCTGTATTCAACACTAAGAAAGTTTCGCTCCTTATGCGTGATCCTCTGCCTTTTCTGGTCGAACCCAATGCCAATCCTGTCAGCGCGGAAGACCGCGCGGCGCGCATTGCCGCGCCGGGTTTTGGCAAAGTGTTTACCGACCATATGGTGACGATCCGCTACACCGAAGGTCAGGGCTGGCACGATGCGCGCGTGCATGCGCGCCAGCCTTTGGTTCTCGATCCGGCAACTGCCGTGCTGCATTATGCACAAGAAATCTTTGAGGGTCTGAAGGCGTATCGGCTGGAAGATGGCACGATGGCGCTGTTCCGCCCCGAAGCCAATGCGCAGCGCTTCAATGCCTCGGCGCGCCGTATGGCAATGGCTGAACTGCCCGAAGAGCTGTTCATCGAGGCCTGTCGTCAGCTGGTGCAGATTGACCGGGATTGGTTCCCCAATGTCGAAGGCGGGGCGATTTATCTGCGCCCCTTCATGATCGCGAGTGAGGTGTTTCTGGGTGTGAAACCCTCGGCGGAATATCTTTTCATGGTCATTGCCTCGTCCGTTGGCGGATATTTCAAGGGCGGTGCGCCGGCAGTGTCGCTTTGGGTGTCCCAAGATTATAGCCGGGCGGCGCCAGGGGGCACGGGTGCTGCAAAATGCGGCGGCAATTATGCCTCTAGTCTTGTCGCGCAAGCCGAAGCGAGCAAGCTGGGGCATGATCAGGTCATCTTCCTCGATGCAGCGGAACACCGCTGGATCGAAGAATTGGGCGGTATGAACATCTTCTTCGTGTTTGAAGATGGCTCGCTGCAAACGCCGCCTTTGTCGGGCACGATTCTGCCTGGCATCACGCGCGATTCGCTGCTGACATTGGCCCGCGAAGAAGGGTTGGTGGTACGTGAAGAGCGCTATGCCATCGATCAATGGGAAGCCGACTGCAAATCGGGTCGTGTGGTTGAAGCCTTTGCGTGCGGCACAGCGGCGGTTGTGACGCCCATTGGCAAGGTTTCTAGCCCTTCCAGCAGCTTTACTGTTGGCGCGGGCGGCCCGGGCCAAGTGACGCAGCGCTTGAAAGAGCGTTTGGTCGGAATTCAGCGGGGAAGTGCAGTCGACCCCCATAATTGGGTTATGCGGCTCGATTGACCGATTGCCTTTAACGACAGGGCCGCTATAGGGACGGCCCACGCACTGCTGGGGCGTCGCCAAGTGGTAAGGCACCGGTTTTTGGTACCGGCATTCGGAGGTTCGAATCCTCCCGCCCCAGCCAATCTTCTTTAGACCATCTTTTCCCGACGCAATCGGCATCCTATCTCCCATTTCCAATGAGGAGATTCGCGTGATGACCGAGATTGCAACGCTCGCCGGGGGCTGTTTTTGGTGCGTGGAAGCCGTGTTCCAGCAACTGGATGGCGTCGAGCGCATCGAAAGCGGCTATATTGGCGGCCATCTGCCCAATCCGACTTACAAGCTGGTCTGCAATGGCGATACCGGCCATGCGGAGGCGCTGCGGATTTGGTTTGACCCCGCACGAATTTCTTATGCTGATTTGCTGGATGTGTTTTTCGCAACGCATGATCCAACGCAGCTCAATCGGCAGGGCAATGATATTGGCACCCAATATCGATCGGCCATTTTTCCGCATGATGCCGCGCAAGAGGCAGAAGCGCGTGCGGCTATAGAACGTGCGCAAGCGGATTGGCCCGCGCCAATTGTCACCAGCATTGAGCCGTTAAGCGATTGGTATGTCGCGGAAGATTATCACCAGCGTTATTGGGATGGGGAAGGGCAGAGCAATCCCTATTGCCTCGCTGTCATTCCGCCCAAGCTTGCCAAGCTGAAAAAGGGCTTTGCTGAACGGCTGAAAGCAAAGGGCTAAGCACCTGGCGAAACGCAGTTGCTTTTGGCGCGAATGCTTTTAGCTTTTGCAGTAGATTGCAAGGAGTCGTCTGATGGCTGCTAATCCCAAAGAACCTTGGTTTGGCCCGCGCCGTTTTGGCTATGGGTCGGGCGTGCCGATCCGCTGGCAGGGCTGGGCCGTTCTCGCGGCTTATCTCTTGGTGATTTATCTGGCGGTTCAGTTTTTGGCCGCAATTTTCAAGCTGGCGCTGATTGTGGTCGCCACGCTGATCTTGATGCGCGTCTGTTCGCAGCGCACTGTTGGGGGCTGGCGCTGGCGCTGGGGCGGTAAGCCCTAACGCGCAGCGCCAACAGCGCCCTTTTTAACGCCCGCCTGTCTTGCGGATGGCGCCTTTATGCGCCCCCACGCCCCCCGGCTTGCGATTGCCAAAGCGACGACGCTTGGCATTGTTGGCATTGGGATTGTCGCCGCCGCGGCGGGCCTCTTCATGGCGGCGCTGTGCAGTTGCCGGGGCCTGTTTGGGCTTGGGCAGGCTGGCGACAACCGCGGCAAAGCCTTCAGGCAGCGGCACGGGTTCTAATTGAACACGGGTCAGACGCTCAATCTGACGCAGATAGGCCCGCTCTTCCCCATCGACAAAACTGATCGCAATGCCATCACGCCCGGCGCGCGCGGTACGGCCAATGCGGTGAACATATTGTTCAGCGACATTGGGCAGCTCAAAGTTAAACACATGGCTGACGCCCGAGACATCAATGCCACGCGCCGCAATATCAGTTGCCACCAAGATGCGGATTTCGCCATTGCGGAAGGCTTGCAGCGCGGTGGTGCGCTGGGCTTGGCTTTTGTTGCCGTGGATCGCGGCACAGGGAATGCCTGAGGCTTGCAGGTTTTTAACCACGCGATCCGCGCCATGTTTGGTGCGCGTAAAGACCAATGCTCGATCAATCGGCTCTTCGCGCAGGCGGATCGTCAGGAGGGCCTGCTTTTCCTTCTGGTTCACAAAGGTCACAAACTGCTGGACACGCTCTGCCGTTGTCGACTCTGGCGTAACGGACACTCGCACGGGATTGGTTAGGAAACGATCCCCCAATTCAGCAATCGTCTTGGGCATAGTGGCCGAAAAGAAGAGCGACTGGCGCTCTTTCGGCAGCATCTTATCAATGCGCTTAAGCGAGTGAATAAAGCCCAGATCAAGCATCTGGTCGGCCTCATCAAGCACGAAGATCTCAACGTTGCGGAGCGAAAGCGCGCGTTGATCAATCAAATCAAGCAAGCGGCCCGGGGTTGCAACCAACACATCAACGCCGCTGCTGAGCGACTTAATCTGCCGACCAATGGGAACGCCGCCAAAAACGGTTTCCACGCGCACCTGCATCTGCCGCCCATAATCGCGGAAGGATTGCGCAATTTGGGCCGCCAATTCACGCGTGGGGGAAAGAACAAGCATCCGGCACGTCAATGGTGCGCGCGGCTTGGGATTGTTCATGAGATATTGGAGAGACGGCAAAGCAAAGGCTGCGGTCTTGCCCGTGCCTGTCTGTGCAATGCCGCACAAATCCTTGCCTTCCAGAAGCGGCGGGATGGCCTGGAGCTGGATTGGGGTGGGCGTTTCATAGCCTTTGGACTTGAGCGCAGCGAGCAACGGCTTGGCCAAGCCAAGGTCAGAGAAATGAGTCATTCTAAACTTTCAAAACAATAAGCGCACGCACGCCAATTGACGCGCGCGAGCGGGGTCAAATTGACAACCCGCGTGACAAGGGAAGCCTTGGGAAGGTGCGACAAGAACCCGGCCTGCTTCGCAGTGTTTCTGCTGCGAACAATCACGCTGGCCATAGGGATCTGCAAGGACCATCCTTGCTGCGCTGCAGGATCCCTTACGCGCATTTGCGCAAAAGCGCAAGAAAATCAGGCCGCAGCGCGCGCCAGCCGATCTTGAATGGCATCGCCCAAGCCGCCCAGCGGCAAGGGGGCAATGGCGATGCGCGGCTTTGGAGCCATATCGGCCTCGTGCAAACAGGCAAACAGACGCGCCGCCGCCTCAACCAAATCCGCGCTTTCGCTCAAATTGGCATCACAGGCCATTTGCCCAAAGCCAATCAGCCATTCATCAGCCTCGGCAGATTTTGCATTTAGGCGCAGGGGTTTGGCGGGTGCATAATGGCTTTCCATTTGGCCCGGCGCCTCAATGCGGCCCCCGCGCTTCAGCTCAAGCGCCAGATCAATTGGTCCGGGACGAAGCAAGCGAAGGTGATCGCCGTCGACCGCGATAATCGTTGATTCCAAGCCCACTGGGGTTGATCCGCCGTCCAAAATCATGGGGATGCGCCCCTCTAACGTGCGGGCGACATGCGCTGCACTGGTGGGGCTGATTGTCCCGCTGGCATTGGCACTGGGCGCGGCCAAGGGTTTGCCCGATGCGCGAATAACATCCTGCATCGCAGGGTGCGCAGGCATGCGCAGCGCGATTGTTGAGAGGCCCGCAGTCACAATGGGCGCAATAGGGTGATTGGGTTGAAGCGGAAGAACCAGCGTCAGCGGCCCCGGCCAATATCGACTGGCAAGGTCACGCGCGGCATTGCTAAACTGCGCAATCGACTGGGCCGTTTCCAAATCCGGCACATGCACAATCAGCGGATTGAAGCTGGGGCGGCCTTTGGCTGCGTAAATCCGCGCAACTGCTTCTCCATTGGTGGCGTCGGCTGCGAGTCCATAGACTGTTTCCGTCGGCACAGCGACGCACTGACCCGCGCGGATTAGCGCTGCAGCGGCCTCCACCCCGGCCTTGCCGTAGGGGCAGATTTCTGTCCGAAAGGCGGTGTTTGTCTCCATCAAATCCCCCGCTATAGCGCGGATCAACAGCTTGCAACCGCGCGAGGACATTCGATGAGCTATAAAGCGCCCATTACCGAACAGCGATTTGTTCTGGATCATGTGACGAAAATTGCAGAACTTGCAGCGCATCCCTCATTCGAAGCGGCATCCCCAGACATGATTGACGCCATTCTAGAAGGCGCAGCGGCGCTTGCTGAAGGCGAATGGGCACCCACCAACCGTATTGGCGATACCAACACGCCCAAATGGTCTGACGGAACAGTGACCATGCCCCCCGGCTTTAAAGCGGCGTATAACGCCTATGTTGACGGCGGCTGGGGCACGATTGATTGCGAGCCAGAATTTGGGGGGCAGGGATTGCCTTTCGCGCTTGGCTTTGTGGTGCTGGAAGATTTGGGCAGCGCGAATATGGGCTTTGGCCTTTGCCCGATCCTGACATCTGGTGCGATTGAGGCCATTGCGGCACATGGCAGTCCCGAACAGCAGGCACTGTATCTGCCCAAGCTGATTAGTGGGGAATGGACAGGCACGATGAACCTGACCGAACCGCAAGCGGGCTCTGATGTCGGCGCTTTGCGCAGCACGGCCGAACCCGCGGCAGATGGCAGCTATCGGATCAAGGGAACCAAGATTTACATCACCTTTGGTGAGCATGATCTGGCAGAAAATATTGTCCACTTGGTGCTAGCACGCACGCCGGGCGCGCCTCCCGGCACCAAGGGAATTTCGCTTTTCCTTGTGCCCAAAATTAGGCCGGATGGCAGCCGCAATGATCTGCGCTGCGTGTCGATTGAGCATAAGCTGGGCATTCACAGCTCACCCACCTGCGTTATGTCTTATGGCGACAATGATGATTGTCATGGTTGGCTGATTGGCCCCGAAATGGGCGGTATGCGCGCGATGTTCACGATGATGAACAATGCCCGCCTCAACATTGGCTTACAGGGTGTGCAAATTGCCGAGCGGGCAACACAGCAGGCGCTTGGCTATGCGCGCGACCGCATTCAATCCGCCCGGCCCAATTCTGGCGGCCAGCCCGTGCCGATTATCGAACATCCCGATGTTCGGCGGATGCTGTTGCGGATGAAGGCGCTGACAGAAGGTGCGCGCGCCTTGCTCTATCTTGCGGGTGGCAATGTGGATCGCGCCCGTCTTGGGCTGGAGGGCGCGCGCGCACGGGTTGATCTGCTCACCCCGCTTGCCAAGGCTTATGGCACTGATATCGGGTGCGAAGTGGCCAGCATTGGCATTCAAATTCACGGCGGCATGGGTTTTGTTGAAGAAACTGGCGCCGCCCAACATTATCGTGATGCGCGTATCGCGCCGATCTATGAGGGCACCAACGGCATTCAGGCCGCCGATTTGGTCGGCCGCAAGCTCGCGGGCGATGGTGGTGCTGGCATGGCCGCGCTCATTGCCGATGTGCGTGCCGAAGCGCAGGATGCCCGCCTGATTGCGCTCACCGATCTGGTCGAAAAGCTAACAGCGCATCTGCTGAGTGTTGATGTCGATGATCGTCTGGCAGCCAGCTATCCCTATCTCACGATGGTATCGGTGATGACCTGTGGCTGGCTGATGGAGCGTCAGGGCCGCATTGCCCAAGCGATGCTGGATGCGGGAGAGGGCGACCCAGCCTTCCTTCGCGCCAAGACAGTTACCGCGCGTTATTATCTAACGCATTTGGTTGGCGAAGCCCTTGGCCTTGCTGGATCAGTCACCGCTGGTGCCGAAGGTCTATATGATCTGAGCGCGGAGGAATTGGCGGCCTAATCGGCCGCCACCACCTTCACCAACAGCGCGTCTACCTGCACTTGTGCGCCAGCGCTGACCAGCACATCGTCCACTGTGCCATCAAAGGGCGCAACCAAGCTGTGTTCCATTTTCATGGCTTCGAGCGTCAGCAGCTTTTGCCCGCGCGTCACACTGTCTCCCGCCGCAACAGCGACAGATAGGACGCGGCCTGGCATCGGCGCGAGGATAGCCCCATCGCCGGCCATGCTGCCCGCTTTGCCTGCCGCACGCCACGGCTCTAGCCGCCACACTGCGCCATTTTCCGCCACCAACATTTGCGGCGCCGGCTTTTCTTCACCTGGGCCGTGCAGGTGCACTTCCACAGGCGCCCCATCCAAGAGGAAGGGTGCGGTGCGCTTTTCGGGCGCGTTGAGCCGGAATCCAGCAAAGAGCGAGCGGGGCACCATTGCCATGGCTGCGCGCGTCAAAGCACCAGCAGAGGGCTGAGGGGGCGCTGTCAGACTTTCGACATGGCGTTCGATTAATCCTGTATCGGGCTGGCCAGCGACAAAATCTTCGTGTTCCAGCACGCGCGCCAGAAAGGCCGCATTGGTCTTTACCGGCCAAACAGCTGTTTCACGAACCATATCAAGCAGTTGTTCGCGCGCTTCTTCACGATGCTCGCCCCGCGCAATCAGCTTGGCGATCATCGGATCATAATAAGGGCTAATCTCGCCACCTTCGTCCACGCCCGTATCGACGCGCCCGCCATAGCCGGTTTGGAACAGATCAAGCCGTCCCGTGCTGGGGAGGAAGCCGCGCACCGGGTCTTCCGCGTAAAGCCGCGCTTCCATGGCCCAGCCTTGGGCGGTGATTTCATGCTGATGCAGCGGCAATGGCTCGCCAGCGGCCACCCTCAGCTGCCATTCAACCAGATCAACGCCTGTAATTTCCTCGGTAACAGGATGTTCCACCTGCAGCCGGGTGTTCATTTCCATAAACCAGATGCGGTC
>JAGWVG010000079.1 GCA_018970965.1 Alphaproteobacteria bacterium
CGCTGGATGCTGGCGGATGATGGGTTGCTGCTCACTCTGCCCAAAGGCTCCAAAGCGATTGAAACGCGTTCGCTTGACTAAGTCTTTGCCACCTCACCAATTCTTGGGGATTACCCGCTGCAAATAACGAGGGGTAATGTCCCTTTGGCGCGCCATGAGGGATGACGGGGTGAACGGCTATACCATCCACCTCTGGCCATCTTGCTGGAGTTTCAACGCATCGCGTCGCGTAAATAACTTTGTCGCAGGGTCGCATGGATAAAAGCCGATGCGACGCAGGGCACGGCCAATATTCGGATTGCTTCCGCCAGCCCCAAAGCATCTGCAATGCGGCCTGTGAGAATGGGGCCTGGAGCCAGACCCAGCAGGTTATTCGCCAAGGTCAGCGTTGCGAAGGCCGATCCGTGGATCGCCAAGGGCGTCAGATTGGCGACCATCGCCCCCACTGGGCCAACCGTTCCGGCAACAAAAAACATCGTAAATCCGAATAATAGCAATTGCGCGGGCCCTGGCGGCAACAGCATGGCCAATGAGAGGCACAGCGCCGTCGCAAGGCAATAGCCAATTGCAAGGGTGATCTTTGCCTCAGGCCTTTCTCGCGCCAAGCGGTCGGCCAGCATACCACACAAGATCATCCCTACCCCACAGATCAAAAGCAGCGCCGCCGCGAGTGCGCCAGCCCGATCAACAGGCAAATGATAATAGCGATTAAAATAGCTGGGCAGCCAAGCGGGCAATGCGCCGGCTGCAAAGAGTTGAAGCCCACTGGCAATGTAAACGCGCCGGATAGACCTGTTGCCCACCAGATCGCGGAGCGGCAATTGGGCCACAGGGGCACCCGTGCGCGGCGCATCACCGATAAGCTTCTTGATGCGGCGCTCGCTCACAATGATTGGATATATTAAGCCCAACACCAAGCCCGCAATGCCGATAGCGGCAAACGCAATTCTCCAACCATGGCTTGCGGCAATGACACCCCCAAGGGCAACGCCAAGGATTTGACCGAACGACCCGCCCGCCATGAAAGCGGCTGACAGCGTTGCCCTCAACCGCGCGGGAAAAACAGAGATAACAACGGCAATCCCAACGCTGCCATAAGCAGCTTCACCGATACCAACCAGCGCCCGACCAATCAGCATAGCCGTATAGCTATGTGCTGCTGCGCAGAATAAGGTCGCCGCACTCCACAAAATTGCCATGACTGTCAGGCTGCGCACACGCCCCCACCGGTCCGCCATCAACGACAGCGGAAAGGTGAGCACGCCCACCATGATAGCGACAATCCCAGACAAAAGGCCAAGCTGCGTATCGCTCAAGCTCCATTCGGCCTTGAGCAATGGAAAAACAGCATTGAGAACTTGGCGCGCCATATAATCTGAAATCAGCAGACCAAAGCTGAGCGCAAAGACAAGCCACGCATAAAGCGTCACGTGTTCGGGGGCGCCAGCCGTTTGGCCTTTATGCGGCGTCGCTTCCACCAATGCCGCCTCCCCAGCCCGTGTTCTCACCCAATAATTGTTCAATCAGATGGTGCCCCTGTGGCCAAGGCCCAAAACCAGCCGGTGGATTAAGATGGCCGACCGCGCCGGCATCAACGCGCGCCGCGCCCCAATGTTGTGCCAATTCCTCCGCCCGAGCAAAACCACATAATGGATCGTTCCGGCTGGCAACCACGACAGTTGAAAATGGCAGCACATGCTGCGGGATTGGCAGCCAGCCATTGGCCGACAGATCCTCAAAAGAGGGGTAGCCGGGCGGCAAGGGGTGTTCAACATCCGCCGGCGTTGCAAGGAGCGCCGCCTTGATTGGGCGCGTTGGGGCTGCTGACCAGTGCGCCACCATCAAGCACCCTGCACTATGGGCTGCAATCACAACATCACCCTTAATCGCCTGAAGTGCAGCATCAAGTGCCGCAACGCGCGCCTCCCGCGACAAGCGATCCTCCGTCAGCGGTTCAACCGTGACTGAGTTCGCAAAGGCGCGGGCCGCGTGCGTCTGCCAATGGTCCTCCACATGATCCCGAAGGCCGGGCACGAACAGGACAGTTGCGCTCATGCAGCAGCACGGATCGCGGCTGGACGCGCCTTGGGCTGCAAATTGGGTAGCCAGCCATTTTTCTCCAGCGTTTCTTCAACGCTCGAATAGAAGGTGCCGATCTGATAGATTTCCTTGGCTTCCTTGCCGCTCGCAATTGGGCGGTAAAGCTCTTCCGAAATCCGCACCATCTTTTCAATTTGCTGAACCGAGGTCGCCCGCTCGCCGCGGCGACCCCAGAGATTATCCTCCTGACCAACGCGCACATGCAGGCCCATCGCAATGCCCATCACCGTCAGCGGATACATAGAGCGCATCAGCCCTTCGACCGTGCAGACAGCATTTTGCGGCAGCCGGTTGACGAATTCCAACAGGTTGCGCGGATTGGGGCCATCATGACCACCGCCAATCGCCACCCAATTGCAGACCATCGGGCCCATATAATGGCCATTGCGCACCAGACGCTCAACCGTTTCCAGATCGCGCGCGCAGCCCACTTGGAAGTGCGTTTGAATGCCCGACGCCGTCAGCCGCTTCATATGTTCTTTCATGAACTTCGGCCCGGCATCATAGTACATTTCCGTATAAGCTTCGCGATAGACATCCCACATGGTGGTGCCTTTGACATCTTCCTCGGTGATGAGTTCCATCACGTTCATTTGGTTGGTGTTGACGGCCAAAGTCACTTGATCAGGCACTGGCTTTAAATCGGCCAGCATATGACGCGTGTCATCATCCAACCACTCAGCAGCGGCGCTTTCGCTCTTTGGTGCAAAGCTGATCGAGCCGCCCACTTGCAGCAGCATATCCGGCACGGCCGTGCGCAGACGATCGAGCATTTCGTTAAACCGATCGAGGTCTTTGGAGCCGGTGCCATCAGGCTCGCGCACATGGAGGTGCAGCACCGTTGCGCCCGCATTATAGCAATCGACCGCTTTCTGAACCTGCTCGGCAAAGCTCACCGGAATGTCATCACTATCCTGCGGCATGAAACTGGGCGCATAGGGCGCCACCTGAATAACCAGAGGATCTTGATATTCGGGCAAAAGGCTTTCGTCGAAAAATTGCATGGTCTCTCTCCGATCTTAGAAGGGTTTGTCACCAATAATACCGGCGCGTTCCATCTTCCGGACAGTCGGCGCGTAATCCATCACGGCGTAATGTTGGGTGCAGCGATTGTCCCAAATCGCCATAGAGTTGGGCGTCCAGCGCCAGCGCACCTGATATTCGGGGATGGCCGCTCGGCTGATAAGATAGGCCAATAACTGGCCTGCCCCCGGGGCATAATCTTGCCCGTAGCGCACATTGTCGGCCGTGTGAAAATTGGTGAAGTGCGTCGTAAACCCGCAAACGAACAGCGCCTTGCGCCCCGTTTCTGGATGCGTGCGGACAACCGGGTGTTCCGCATCGGGGAATCGCGCCTTTAACGCGGCCCGCGCCTCATCGCTCATGCGCGCGCCAAAACTCGCTTCGATTGAATGCCGCGCCTTTAAGCCCGCAATCTGGGTTTTGATATGGTCTGGCAGATCATCATAGGCCTTTTCCATATTGGCCCACATCGTATCGCCACCGACAGGTGGGCAGGCAATGCAGCGCAGCACCGCGCCCATCTGAGGTGCCTCGCGCCATGTGGCATCGGCATGCCATGAGTTTTCATAATAATCGGGTGGCGAATTTTCATCTTTGTAGATGCGCACAAGGCCCGGATTGTCAGGATCGCTGCCCGCCACTGGATGATCTTCCAGCGCGCCAAAGCGCTCGGCAAAAGCGATATGGTCCGCGCGGCGAATAACCTGATCGCGCAGAAAAAGCACCTTATGCTCAAGCAGCGCAGCCCGTATTTCGGCAAAGAGATCGTCGTTCTTCGCCGCTTCTGCAATATTCACGCCCGAAAGTTCGGCACCAATATGTGTGGTGAGCTTCTCTATCCGCATCGCCCGCCCCTTCAGATCACAAAGATGGAAGAACCAATTGTGCGGCCCGCTTCCATGTCTTGGTGCGCCTGCACAGCGTCTGCCAGATCATATCGCTGGCCGATTTCGACCTTGATCTTGCCTGTGGCGAGATTTGAGAACCAGAACTCCGCAAGTTCAGCGCGCTCAACAGGGTCGGCATAATAATCGGCAAAGGCGGGCCGGGTGAAATAGACTGAGCCCTGCAACATCGTCTGAAAGGCATCAATCGGCGGGAAGGGGCCCGAAGCAGTTCCGCAACCCACCAGCATCCCCCGCCGCCGCAGCGATTTGAGCGAACCTTCATAGGTGTCTTTGCCAACGCTATCGAACACGGTCTGGACGCCGATACCGCCAGTCAACTCCTTCACCCGCGCAGCAACATCTTCGCGCCGATAAAAGATGATGTCGTCACAGCCATAAGACGAAGCGAGCGCAGCTTTTTCCGCACTCGACACCGTACCGATCACGCGCAGCCCCAGCATCTTGGCTATTTGAATGGCCAGCAGGCCAACACCCCCAGCTGCTGCGTGGAGCAAGATGCTGTCACCCGCCTTCAATCGTGGATCTGTTTTCATCAACCAATAGGTTGCCGATAGTCCACGCATGGTGGAGGCAGCAGCATCTTCAAAGCTGACAGCATCGGGCAATTTGAACAGCGGGGCCGCAGGCATCACGCGCTCGGTGCTGTAGGCCCCCAGGGGGCTGCCATTATAGCTGACACGGTCTCCCACCGAGAAGCCAAAGACGCCTTCGCCAATGGCCTCAATTGTGCCGGCCGCTTCAACGCCCAAGCCGCAGGGCGGTTGCACCGGATAATAGCCAGAGCGGAAATAGGTATCCGCAAAGTTGCAGCCTACGGCCGCATGGCGGATGCGGACTTCACCCGGGCCGGGCAAGCCAACATCCACGTCTTCCAATTGCAAGACCTCGGGGCCACCTGCTTGATGAAAGCGTACCGCCTTTGCCATCTTACTCTCTCCCGCTTCTCAAACCTGTTGTTACGAGAGGCGGGACTTGCACTTTTCACATTTCATGCCATTATTTTAGCATTTCGCGCCATGAAGATGATGTCCATCACCGGCGTAAGGAGCGCATTTTGCCAGAGCTGGTCCGCGTGGCATCCCTAACGGGTTATTTTGAAACAATGGCGCATTTTGGCGCCGACACACGCCCATTGTTGCGCGAACAAGGCTTGGGGATTGATCTCTTCGTCAACCCGGAACAGATAATCCCCGCTGTCTCGGCAATTCGCCTGCTTGAACGCAGTGCCGCAGTCACCGGATGCGCCACCTTTGGGCTCCGCATGGCGCTTGGGCGGTCAATTGCCAATCTTGGCGCGGCCAGCCTTCTCATAGCGCATCAACCAACGTTGCGACATGCTCTTGATGCGCTGCGCGAATTTCGTGCCAGCATCAATTCGACATTGAGGATGCATTATGAGGAGGAAGGCGAGATTGCCATTTTGCGCGAAGATTTCCAATTGTCGCACCCTGAACCCTCACGCCAATCTCTAGAGCTTGCACTGGGGGTCTTATCACGCCTTTGTATGTCCGTCTTGGCGCCAGGCTGGGCCGCCCAAAATGTTTGCTTCACGCATGACGCACCGCCGCGTGACGAACACAGTGTTTATCAAACGCTGTTTCGCTGTCCGCCAATCTTTAATTCGGCCTTCAACGGCCTGCTCATCCGCCGCAGCGATCTCGATCTGCGCAATCCGCAAGCTGATGAGCAACTGGCGCTCCATGCCCGGCAGCTCCTTAAACCCGTAGTTGGCGAGCAACATGTTTCCTGCACTGAACATGTTGAGCAATTGATCAGGATCTTTTTGCCGAGCGGCAAGGCCTCTGTGCAAATTTGCGCCGCAACGCTTGGCATGACGGTGCGGACACTTCAACGCACCCTCGACGCCGAGGGAACATGCTTTACCGAGTTGCTAAACCAATCTCGTCGCCAACTGGCCCAGCAATATCTCTCTAATCCGCGTATGCGGGTGACGGATATTGCCGATTTGCTCGGCTATACGTCTATCGGTGCGTTTTCACGATGGCATAAAAGCAGCTTTGGCCGCTCTCCCAAGCAGGGAAGATCAGGGCTTAGCCTTACATAAAAATCTCTGACCATGCCCATTTGGCGCGCCATACGGAATGAAGAGGCGAACAGCTTTTGTGTGAAGCTGAATTGGACAGCCAGAGAGCACGCCTTGCAGAAGGGAACGCCCCCCTTCGGCTGATCAAGCTTAGTCCCGACGTACGGCCATGCTGCTCGAGAGCGTTCCAAAGATCTCACTAGGCAGCTCCATTGGTGCGTGTGCGCCAAATAATTTCTCAGCCAGGGCCTCGGTCGAAACGGCTAAATTAAATTGCTCGGCTATTGGGTCGCTGACACTGCCATATCGGCCAGATAAATGGTGTATCCACGCAGCAATCGCGGCCATAATCACTGGGCTTTGCCGCCCCAATTCGTGGCGTTCCCGCAAGGTTTCCAGCCAACGCTGCGGGATTTTTTGGCTGCCGTCCATTGCGATCTGTTCCAGCCGATGGTTGAGGGCCGGATTGTCAAACCTAACCATCAAATCCGTCGCGTAATCGAGAGCAGAAAAGCCGGGCATTTTGGGCAATGTGGGCGCTGCCTCGGCCAGCATAAGTTGTTGGATCATCTCGCGTATCTGCTGGTCTGCAATGGCTTGATGCACATAATCATAGCCCCGCATCAGCCCAATATATGCTAGCGCAGAATGGGCGCCATTCAGCATACGCAGCTTTGCCTTCTCCCAGGGCGCAACATCCGCCACAAACTGGACGCCGCTTTTCTCCCATTGCGGGCGCGGCCCTGCAAAGCGATCTTCGATCACCCATTGTGTGAATGGTTCAGTCAACACCAGCCCGGTGTCGCGTAGACCCAGCAGCTCTTCCGCCGCGTCAACATCGCCTGTCGTGGTTGCGGGGACTATGCGATCCACCATAGAGCAAGGGAAAGTGCAGTTCTCACCAACCCAATGTGCAAGCGCAGCATCTTGTCGCAGCAAATATTCGCCGACGAGCCGCTCAAGCTGACGCCCGTTATCGGAGAGATTATCGCAGCTCAGGAGGGTCACGCCGGGCAAGCCCTCAGCACGACGCTGCGCGAGGCCAGCGTGCAGGAAGCGATAAATGCTCGCCCCGTCTGCCAAATTATGGTCGAGCGATCCGTCTGCCGCGCGGCAATATCCTTTTTCAGTGACTGTGAAACTCACGATATGCGTCGACGGCGCCGCAATCGCAGCAACGACAGCCTCAGGCGACCCTCCGGCGACCAAAACTTTCGCCACACTTCCAATTACACGGAAAGCATCGCCCGCCGCGCTGCGCATATTCGCAAGATAGAGGCCATCCTGCGGGTTAAGCTGATCTGCGACATTCGCTGAACGCAACGACACGCCCGTAATCAACCAATCGCGCTCTCCCCGCCCCAGGGCAGCGTCCGTGTAAACGGCCTGATGAGCACGATGAAATGCGCCAATCCCGAAATGAACAATGCCGCTGGCTTGCCCCTGCCGCTCATAGCCCGGCCGGGCAATAGAAGGTGGGAGGTTGTCCAGCGTCGCGGTATTGAGCCTCACAATTTATACGCC
>JAGWVG010000080.1 GCA_018970965.1 Alphaproteobacteria bacterium
ACGCGATCCGCCAGCACCAACGCCAATGCCCCTGCCCCCGCAGACCCGATCCGCCAGCCATATTGCGACATGCCCGAGCCGACACCAAGCTGATAGGGCTTCAGCGTTTCAATACGATAGGCATCAATAACGATATCAAAGGTCGCACCTGCAACGCCCACAAACAGCGCAGCCAATACCGTGGCACCGATGCTCGCCGCAGGATCAACCAGCGCAAGATTGATCACCGCCGCAATAACCAAAAGGCCTGTCAGCAGCAGCCAAGAGACGCGCTGACCCAAATGCCCGATCACGGGCAGGCGCACCCCATCGACGATCCAAGCCCAGAAAATCTTGAGGTTATAAACAAGAAAGGCCAGCGTGAAGGCCGTCACTGTCTTCTTATCAATGCCGTCCTGCGCAAGTCGCGTGGTCAGCGTGGCGCCAATCATCGCGTAAGGAAAGCCCGAGGAAATTCCGACAAAGAAAGCGCCCAGCGATTCTTTTTCAAAATAGGGCTTTACGGCGCTGCCCCAGCCACGCGGTGCCGACGTTACGGTCTGGCTTTCTTTCTTCATGCCCCTTGCCCCCCACTTAATTTCGCGCGAACCTAGCGCCATAAACGCAGAAAGGTAGCCCTGTCATGACTTTGATGACGCCCACCCCCGGCCAAATGGCGCTGGCCCGGCAAATTGCGCAAGGCGCAGGACGGGCGGCATCGGCCATCACACATGTGCCGGCAGCGCGTTATACGGATCCCGCTTGGTTTCAGAGGGAAAAGACAGCGCTTTTTGATCGCCTGCCCCAAGTTATCGCCCCTTCTGCTGTGCTGCCAAAGCCGGGCATGGCGGTGCCACATGATGGCTTTGGCCGCCCGCTGCTGCTGACGCGCGATGCCCAAGGCCAAGCACATGTCTTCCTCAATGTTTGCCGCCATCGTGGCACAAGGCTTGTCGAAGGCGCAGAAACAGTCTGCGCGCCGCGCCTCATCTGCCCCTATCACGCATGGAGCTATGCGCTTGATGGCAAGCTTACCGGCTTGCCACGGCCAGACACCTTCCCCAGCCTTGATAAGACGGGCTATGGCTTGAAAGAATTGCCCAGTTGTGAAGCAGGTGGGCTCATTTGGTATGCGCCTACCGACACCGCAGATTTTACGCATGCCGAGGCCTTAGGGGCTGATTTTGATGCCTTTGGCATGGCAGACCTGCATCTTTATAACCGTCGGGTTCACGATGTGGCGGGCAATTGGAAGCTCATCATGGACGCGTTTCTGGAAAGCTATCATGTCGCGCGCTTGCACGCGAACACGATTGGGCCGTTTTTCAAAGATGGCATTACTTCAGGTGACGCTATCGGCCCCCATCAGCGATCCGCCGTTGGCCGTGCTGAAGAGCTGGAAGAGATGGATTTGGGCGATTGGCCCAAGCTGCGCGCCGCTGTGACATTTGCCTATCAGCTATTTCCCGCAACGGTGATTGTCGTCAGTCCGGATTATGTGAACCTGATGGTGCTGATGCCGCAATCTGAAGAACGGACCTTGGTTGAAGATTTCATGCTGATCCCCGAAGAGCCGAAAACGGATAAGGCGCGAGACCATTGGGCGCGCAGCTGGGCTCTGCTTGATGGTGGCGTTTTTGGATCAGAAGATTTTCGCGCCGCGGCTTTGGGGCAAGAAGGGCTTGCTTCCGGTGCGCTTCGCGAAATCACGCTCGGCACGCTGGAAACTGGGATTACCCGCTTTCACGAGATTATCGAGGCCCATTTGAACGCCTAGCGAGACAGGCAGGATTATCTTCACAAGACATTGCGGCCCAATTGCTCTAGGGGCGCGAGCATGACCAGTTCAGAACCCCAGCGTATTGCCAAACTGCTTGCGCGTGCCGGCATTGCCTCACGTCGCGAAATTGAGCGGATGATTGCCGATCGGCGCATCGCGATTGATGGCATTGCGGTCGAAACGCCGGCCACCCTTCTCACCTCGCTTGATGGCGTGACAGTGGATGGCAAGCCCGTGCGCCCGCCCAAAGCTGCGCGCCTGTTCCGCTTTTACAAGCCCAATGGTGTGCTGACGACAGAGCGAGATCCCAAGGGCCGCAAGACGATTTACGATGTCATTCCCAAGGGCCTGCCTCGGTTGGTGCCCGTTGGCCGCCTTGATTTTAATACCGAAGGCCTTTTGCTGATGACCACCGATGGTGGGCTGAAACGTGCGTTGGAATTGCCTGCAACAGGCGTCCCCCGCACCTATCGCGCACGCGCCTTCGGCCAAGTGACGCAAGCGCAATTGGAAGACTTGATTGATGGCATTGAGATTGAGGGCGTTCGCTACGGCTCAATCGATGCGAATATGGAACGCCGCACGGGCGCGAATGTATGGGTCGAAATGACGCTGACCGAAGGCAAGAACCGGGAAGTCCGCCGCGTGCTGGAATATTTGGGGCTTGAAGTCTCGCGTCTTATCCGCACCAGCTATGGCCCTTTCCAATTGGCGGGCCTTGAGAAAGGCCAAATTGCGGAAGTCGATCGCAACGATCTCTTTCATTTCCGCCGGGCCTTGGGTGCATGAGGATCATTTCGGGCCAGTGGCGGGGGCGACCACTTGTCGCGCCCAAGGGCGATGCGACACGCCCAACAGCAGACCGCACGCGCGAGGCGCTTTTCTCTATGTTGGTCAGCCGTCTGGGCGGGCTTGAAGATCTGCGTGTGGCAGATTTATTCGCCGGTTCTGGAGCATTGGGGCTAGAAGCGCTGTCGCGTGGGGCCGCACATTGCATCTTTGTAGAGCAAGATCGCGCCGCGCTTGATGCCTTGCGTGCCAACATCGCAAAATTGGGCGCAACGGCGTGCGATATACGGGCAGGCTCGGTTCTTTCGCTTCCGCCCACCCAAACCCCGCTTGATCTGGTGATGATGGACCCACCCTATACAAGCGGCGCAGGCTCTGTGGCGTTGGACAAACTGGCACGCCTCGGCTGGATTGGACCCGCGACTTTGGTCAGTATTGAAACATCGCGCGTGGAAGATGTCGCCGTCGATGGATTTGAGATCGAGGCGCAGCGGGATTATGGCAAAGCGCGCATCACGCTCTTGCGCGCAGGCCAATAAGGCCAACCAAGCTCAAGCCCGCACAGATCGCCAAATAGAGGCCAACGGCACCCAATCCATTTTGATCCGCCAACCGTTGTGCGATGAGCGGTGCCAAACCGCCACCCAATATGCCTGCCATATTGAACGCCACTGACGCGCCTGAATAGCGGACACGCGCAGGAAATAGGCTCGGCAACCACGCGCCAAGCGGGCCATAGACCAGACCCATGGCAAAGAGCGCCGCAACAAGGAACAGCGTTACCAAGCGCGGATCCCCGCTGCCTAAGGTTGGGACAATGATCGCCGCGACACCCATTGTCAGGATGCACCCTATAATCAGCACTTTATCCGCGCCAAAGCGGTCTGAGGCCGGGCCTGACACGGCAATCCCCAGCGCCAGAAACAAAATGGCAAAGAGCTGCAGGCTCAAAAACTCTTCGCGCGCAATGCCCAGCTTGGTCGTCCCAAAACCCAAGGCAAATGCCGTTGCGAGATAGAAAATCGCAAAACAGGCAATTGCCGCAAATGTCCCGCCCAAAACAGCGCGCCAATGATTGCGCATCAATTCTGCCAACGGCACCCGCGGTGGCGGCGCGGCTTTCAGTGCCGCCGCAAAAGCGGGCGTCTCACTGAGCTTCAACCGCACCCACAGGCCGACGCCAACCAGCAATGCGCTCCCCAGAAAGGGAATGCGCCAGCCCCAATTTTTGAAATCTGCATCACTCAGCCAAAGTCCCAGCAGCAGAAAAAGGCCATTGGATGCGATAAAGCCCACCGGCGCGCCCAATTGCGGGAAGATGCCATAGCGTCCGGTTTTGCCTGGCGGGGCATGTTCGGTCGCCAGCAACGCTGCTCCGCCCCATTCTCCGCCCAATCCAAAGCCTTGCCCAAAGCGCAGCGCGCACAGCAACGCGGGCGCCACCCAGCCAATCACAGCATAAGGCGGCAGAAACGCAATCAGGAAGGTTGATAGCCCCATGATCAACAGCGAAGCGACAAGCGTGGATTTTCGGCCAATGCGGTCGCCAAAATGCCCAAAGGCAATCGCGCCTAAAGGTCGCGCAAAAAAGGCAACTGAAAAACTGGCATAGCTCAGCAGCAACTGCAGGCCAGGCTCATCTGAAGGGAAAAACAGTGGTCCAAAGACCAGCGCCGCAGCCGTCGCATAAACATAAAAGTCATAAAATTCGACGGCCGTGCCCACCAAAGAGGCAGCTAAAACACGTTTATGTGAGGGTGTTGCGGTCATATCGGTCTGTCTCCCCAGCCCTGCCCTAGCGCGCCACGCCCAAAGCGCAAAGCCATGTCCGCGCTGAGCTGCAAAACAATGGGCCCCGTGCTTGCCAGCCGCTGCCTTGTTCCCTAATCGTTCGCATCATGACTCTTCCTGAACCCATGTCAGACCCCAGCTATCTCAAAGGCCTGAATGAGCCGCAGCGCAAAGCTGTGCTGACAACGGATGGCCCAGTGCTGATGCTGGCAGGTGCAGGAACGGGCAAAACCGCGGCACTAACCGCGCGACTGGCACATCTGATTGCGACGCGCCGGGCATGGCCTTCTGAGATTCTGGCCGTCACGTTCACCAATAAGGCGGCGCGCGAAATGAAAGAGCGTGTCGGCCGGATTATCGGTGAGGCGGTTGAAGGGATGCCATGGCTTGGCACCTTCCATAGCATCTGCGCAAAGATGCTTAGGAAATATGCAGAACTTGTTGGTTTACAATCAAATTTTACAATTCTGGATACTGATGATCAGCTCCGTTTGCTGAAACAAATTGTCCAAGCAGCAGAGCTGGATGAAAAGCGCTGGCCCGCGCGCCAATTGGCCGGGTTGATTGATCAGTGGAAAAATAAGGGCCTCACCCCGGCAGATGTCGATGCAGGTGAAAGCGAACGCTATGCCAATGGCAAGGGCGGCGAGCTTTATAAGATTTACCAAGAACGCCTAAAGGCGCTCAATGCCTGCGATTTTGGCGATTTGCTGCTGCATATGCTGACCATTTTAAAAACGCATCGTGACGTGCTCGAAAGCTATCAACAGCGCTTCAAATATATTTTGGTCGATGAGTATCAGGATACCAATGCCAGCCAATATCTGTGGCTTCGCCTTTTGGCTCAAGCCAATAAGAATATTTGCGTGGTTGGCGATGATGATCAGAGCATTTATTCATGGCGAGGCGCAGAAGTTGCCAATATCTTACGGTTTGAAAAGGATTTTCCTGGGGCAGAGATTGTCCGGCTGGAGCAAAATTATCGCTCTACGCCACATATCTTGGGTGCTGCCTCTGGCCTGATCGCGCAAAATGGGGGTCGGCTGGGCAAAACCTTGTGGACCGAAATCGATGGCGGGGAAAAAGTTGAGGTCATTGGCGTTTGGGATGGGCCGGAAGAAGCCCGCCGCGTTGGGGAATTGGCCGAAGATTATCAGCGGACCGGCGGTTCGCTGGATGATGTTGCGATTTTGGTGCGCGCGCAGTTCCAGACACGCGAGTTTGAAGATCGGTTTATCGCCATTGGCCTCCCCTATCGCATCATTGGCGGGTTCCGCTTTTATGAACGCGCTGAAATTCGGGATGCCTTGGCGTATTTGCGCTTAGTCAACCAACCCGCGGATGATTTGGCTTTTGAGCGTATCGTCAATCAGCCCAAGCGCGGATTGGGGGATAAAGCACTGGCTAAAGTGCAAATGTTTGCGCGCGCTGAGGGCATTCCCCTCTCGCTGGCGGCGGCCCGTATTTTGGATAGCGATGAGTTGACACCACAAGCCCGGCGCGCGCTGGGTGGATTTATCGGCGATCTCGCCCGCTGGCGCGACATGGCGGCCAGTTTGCCGCATCATGAGCTTGCCCGCCAACTGCTCGATGAAAGCGGCTACACAGCCATGCTGCAGGCCGACAAATCTGCAGAAAGCGCTGGGCGTTTGGAAAACTTGAATGAACTTGTCCGCGCAATGGAAGATTACGAGACGCTGGGCGCGTTTTTGGAACATGTCAGCCTTGTGATGGATAATGACGCCGGCGCTGATGGCGAAAAGCTGACCATGATGACCATCCACGCCGCCAAGGGGCTGGAATTTGCGCACGTTTTCCTCGCCGGCTGGGAAGAAGGCGTATTCCCCTCGCAACGCGCATTGGATGAAGGTGGAATTGCAAGTTTGGAGGAAGAACGGCGCCTCGCCTATGTCGCCATCACCCGCGCGCGGCAAAAATGCACGATTTTTCACGCCGCCAATCGGCGCATTTATGGTCAGTGGACATCAAGCATCCCATCCCGTTTTATCGCAGAATTGCCCTCAGAACATGTGGAGCAAGAGAGCAGCTTTTCTGGCGGCGAGAGTTTGTGGCGGGCCAATTGGGCACAAAGTGCCGACCCCTTTGCCCATATCGCGCGCAGCACAGGGCGTGGCCCGGGTTGGCAGCGTGCCGCAAACAGCTATTCCACCGCACCGACGCGCATTGTTGAGGCCCGCGGCAGTGCGGTTAGTCTGGGATCCAAGGCGCGCAGCGATCTGGCGGTTGGCCAGCGGGTCTTTCACGATAAGTTCGGCTATGGCCAGATTGCTGAAATTGAAGGCAATAAGCTGGAAATTGATTTTGATCAGGCGGGGCGCAAGCGCGTGATTGATAGTTTCATTACGCTCGCCTGACGCCCCGTTGATCCTATTGCTTAAAAGACGGCCTTGGGCTCCGTCCCCATCATCGCACCACGCACCAGTGGAATGGGCGGGCCGCCAAAGCCCAAGAAGCGATCATGGAACGCTTTCCAGCGCTTATGATCTCCGCCCGTCCAATCATCGCGCAGCTTGCGGATCATCAGCTTGCCAAGCGTGTAATTGAGATAAGCGGGGTCATAAGTGCCGCGCGCCGACTGTTGGCGAGCATTGCCTTCGTCCTGATAGCATTGCGTCACAAACATGTCGCGCGATTGATCGAGTGTCATCCCACGTGCATGCATGCCGATGGCCGAAAGGAAGCGGCAATTGCGCAACAACGCGTTGGACAATTGGCCGATATGCGTTTCCGCATCACCTTTGCCAAAGCCAGCATCCCACATCATTTCTTCGGTGTAATGTGCCCAGCCTTCCGCAAAGGCATAGCCCACAAAGACGCGACCAAAGAGCGATTTGGACCGATTGGCATGCAGGAAGTTCAAGAAATGCCCAGGCCACACTTCATGCACCGACGTAAAGAGCAGCTTCTTGCTGCCCGGCACATAGGCATTGCGCGTTGCCGCATCCCAATTTGGGTCGGGCGGTGAGATATAATAAACTGAGGGCAAGCCTTTCTCATAAGGCCCAGGAATATCAATATAGGCCGTATTTTGACGGTTATAGGGCGGGCTTTCTTCCACCAGCGCCTGCTCGGTGCCCGGGATGGTCACAATATCCTGATTAATCAGGAACTGCCGTATCATCGGCAGTTGGGCGCGCGCCTCTTCCACCGGGCCTTTGGGGGATTTGCTGGCGCTCATCTTCGCCATACAGGCTTGGATCGTCTGCCCCGGCGCATA
>JAGWVG010000081.1 GCA_018970965.1 Alphaproteobacteria bacterium
TCGCTGTTGTTTCAATATGGCGTCGACATTTGGTATTCCAAACGCGCGCAGGGCATGTTTGAAAACACCACGGCATTGGCGCAGCAGCTCTATTCCGAAAAGCAAAAGCGCGTGATGGATGAGACATCCGTTATGGCAGGTGATTTGGTATCCGCCCTTGCACTTGCCCCGATCGAAAGTCAGGCATTTGCCAATCAATTTGCGTATCAGGTTTATCAGCGTGAATTATCTGAGGCCGCTGTTCTCGCCATTTCGCAACAAAATGGCGTTCAAACCCTTGCCATCGTAAACCCTTATGAGCGCAAAACGAACAATTGGGTGCCCCCCGATATCGCGCAGGATTTGCGAACGCGTCGGCAAACAATTTTCCGGGATACGGGCAATCGCATGGAGGCGGTAACGCCAATGCCCGGCACGAAAGATTTGTTTCTATACGCCAGCCGCGTCGCCGACACAGAGACGCTGACACAAGCACGCCGCGCGGCGCTTGTGTTGAAGGATTATAACGCGCTTTTGGCGCGCTCGGCAAAGCTGCAATGGCAGCTTAACGCGGCGCTCTATTTGTTGTCGCTGACAATTATTGGTCTAGCTGTTTTTACGGCTTTGCGCGTGGCTGACCGCTTGGTCCAGCCGGTTGGCGAGCTGGTTGATGCCGCGCGCCGTGTTGCGGGTGGCGATTTGAGCGTGCGTGTGTCGACCTCGCACAATCGGGATGAGGTTGGGGTTCTTTCTCGGGCGTTTAACCGAATGACTGAGCGGTTGGGCGAACAGAATATGGATCTGATCGCGTCTAACGACCTTCTTGATCGCCGACGGGCGCTGATCGAGGCCGTTTTGTCGGGTGTGACGGCAGGTGTCATTTCTATCACGCCCGAGCGTCGCGTGCGGCTGATTAATCGTTCGGCAAGTGCATTGCTGCGCGTCGATCCCGATGCAGTGACGGGAAGCACGTTGCGGGAATTGGCACCCGAATTTGATGCCCTTATGGATGATGATCGCGGGGAAGCTGTGATCCAGCTGGCGAGCGCGGGCGAGCCACGGACGCTTGCTGTGAAGATCGTGGCCAGTGAATTTGGCCAAATCCTTACCTTTGACGATATTACGCAACAGCTGATTGATCAACGGCGGGCAGCATGGTCAGATGTCGCTCGCCGGGTAGCGCATGAAATCAAAAACCCGCTGACGCCGATTCAGCTGGCTGCCGAGCGCCTTAAGCGGCGCTTTTCCAAAGAAGTTTCTTCTGATCCTGCCGCTTTTGATCGGCTGACGGATACGATTGTCCGTCAGGTAGGAGATTTGCGACGGATGGTAGATGAATTTTCATCCTTTGCGCGCATGCCCAAGCCGCAATTTGCCAATGAGGCCATTGTCGATATCGCGCGTGAGGCCATGTTCCTCCATGAAGTCGCTAATCCGGCCATCGCCTTTACGCTAACGGCCCCAACGCCATCGCCGCAAATCTTGTGTGATCGCCGACAATTGGCGCAGGCGCTTTCAAATATTGTGAAGAATGGCGTGGAAGCAATTGCACAGACTGGGCGTGAAGATGGTGCAGTCGATATGCAGATTGATGCGGCAGATGGCGGCGAATTGACCATTCACATATCCGACACTGGCATAGGCCTGCCTTTGGAGCGAGATCGGATCATTGAGCCGTATATGACGACACGTCCCGGTGGCACCGGCCTTGGCCTCGCCATTGTGAAGAAGATTATTGAAGAACATATGGGCAGTATAAGTTTTGCTGATCGCGAAGGTGGCGGCGCAGTTGTGACTGTGCGTCTTGATCCACAGCAAATGGCCGCCGCCATCGCGCGCCGGGCCCAAGATGCCACATCTTCGCAAGAAGACATGCCTTCCGCACTTACTCGTTCAAGGAGCAATTGACCTATGGGCCTCGATATTCTGGTCGTTGATGACGAAGAAGATATCCGGGATTTGGTCGCTGGGGTCCTTGAGGATGAAGGCTATGCCGCGCGCACTGCAGCCGATAGCGATGCGGCTTTGGCTGCAATTGCAGATCGGCGGCCTTCCCTGGTGTTGCTCGATGTTTTCCTGAAAGGCTCTCGTCTCGATGGGCTGGAGCTGTTGGATGAGATTAAGCGGCGGGATCCAAGCCAGCCAGTTCTCGTCATTTCAGGCCATGGCAATTTGGACACGGCCGTCTCTGCCATTCGGCGCGGGGCCAGCGACTTTATTGAAAAGCCATTTGAAGCCCAGCGCTTGCTGTTGTTGGTTTCCCGCGCGACCGAGACAGAGCGGCTGCGCGCTGAGAATGAAACCTTGAAGGCCCAAATTGGGTTTGAAGAACAACTTAGCGGGACATCGGGGGCCATCAACCAAGTCCGCGCAACGTTGAAACGTGTGGCGCCGACAGGCAGCCGCGTCCTCATCAGCGGGCCTGCTGGCGTCGGCAAAGAAGTCGCGGCGCGCATGCTGCACAGCTGGAGCCCGCGGGCGACGGCTCCATTCGTTGTGGTCAGCGCGGCGCGCATGACACCAGAGCGCGTGGAAGAAGAGTTGTTTGGCTCCGAAAGATCAGACGGCACTATCACCCCGGGCCTGTTAGAGCGAGCGCATGGCGGCACGCTGTTTTTGGATGAAATAGCGGATATGCCGATGACAACGCAGGGCAAAATTCTGCGTGTGTTGACCGATCAAAGCTTCACCCGTGTCGGTGGCCAACGGCAAGTGAAAGTCGATGTGCGCGTGTTATCTTCGACAGCGCGGACATTGACGGCCGAGATTGACGCGGGCCGCTTCCGCGAGGACTTCTATTATCGGCTGAATGTGGTGCCGGTCTTCATTCCAGCCTTGAGCGAACGGCGAGAGGATATTCCAGCGCTTGTTGAGCAATTTGCAGCGCGTTATGCCGCTGAGCGCCGCGTGCCGACCCCGGAAGTGACGGCAGACGCAATGGCTGCGCTGCAAGCCTATGATTGGCCGGGCAATGTGCGCCAGTTGCGCAATATTGTTGAGCGAACGATCATCCTCGCGCCTGGCGAGCGCATTGGCTGCATCGAAATGGATATGCTGCCTGCTGAAGTTTTGCACGATCCAACGGGTGGAACGTCTGCAAGCCAGGCCAGCTCAATCATGGGGGCCCCTTTGCGCGAAGCGCGTGAGGCCTTTGAACGTGAATATTTGCGCGTTCAGATTCGGCGGTTTTCCGGCAATATCTCGCGCACGGCCCAGTTTATCGGGATGGAAAGATCTGCCCTGCACCGCAAACTCAAAATTTTGGGAATGGTGGAAGATCGGGACATAGGAGAAGATTAACATTTGACGCGGTAGACCCCGCGCGGGATCCGCGCTAAATAGACATATGCCCCTGGTGATTTTTTAAAGGGGATAGGCAGCGCCAAAGCGCGCCATTCAGCGGTTTGACCGCCAATGACAGAAAAGGAAGATAATATGGCTGATAAAAGCAACACCCTTCAGGACATTTTCCTCAACACGCTGCGCAAAGGCAAAGTCCCCGTCACCATGTTTTTGGTGAAGGGTGTCAAGCTGCAGGGCATTATCACCTGGTTTGACAATTTTTCAGTGCTGCTGCGGCGCGACGGCCAATCGCAGTTGGTGTATAAGCACGCCATTTCGACAATTATGCCGGGCCAATCCGTTGATATTGAAGGCATGCGCGCGGCGATTGGGGCGGGCAAAAAGTCAAAGGCGCTGCAAGATGTATTCTTGTCCGCGGCAGAGCGTAGCCAGACGCCTGTCACGATGTTCCTTGTCAACGGTGTGATGCTGCAGGGCGAAGTGGCAACCTTTGACCTGTTCTGCCTGTTGCTGCAGCGCGACGCGATGTCGCAGCTGGTTTATAAGCATGCGATTTCGACTGTTCAGCCTGCGCATCCGCTGAACTTGGCCGAGGAAGAAGCAGACGAAGATTGAGCGTCTTTAATCGCCAAGAAGAAGACGGCTTTGGGCGGGGTGCCCGGGCCGTCATCGCTTATCCGGATATTGGCAGCAGCGCACGCAATGCAGAGGCGCGACTGGACGAAGCCGCGGGCCTTGCGGAAGCCATTGGCATTTCCGTTGTAGAGCGCGTTGGCTATCGCATCCGTGCAGCCCGGCCCGCAACTTTATTTGGTGCAGGGCAAGTCGAAGATTTGGCATCGCGGTGCGCGGCACATGAGGTAGAGCTCATCATTGTTGATGGCGCATTGACGCCGGTTCAACAGCGGAACTTAGAAAAAGAGAGCAAGGCCAAGGTCATTGACCGCACAGGCCTGATCTTAGAAATTTTCGGTGAACGCGCAGCCACGGCGGAAGGCCGACTGCAGGTGGAGCTTGCCCACTTAGATTATCAAGCCGGTCGGCTGGTGCGCAGTTGGACGCACTTGGAGCGTCAGCGCGGGGGCTTTGGCTTTCTTGGCGGCCCGGGTGAAACCCAAATTGAAGCGGACCGACGGCTGATCCGCGATCGCATGGCAAAATTGCGCCGCGAGCTGGAACAGGTCCGCCGCACGCGTGGTCTGCATCGGGATCGGCGGAAAAAGGCGCCTTGGCCGGTAATCGCGTTGGTGGGTTATACCAATGCCGGCAAATCTACGCTGTTCAACCATCTGACCGGCGCAACGGTGATGGCCGAAGATTTGCTGTTTGCGACGCTTGATCCAACGATGCGCCAAATCTCGCTGCCCGGCATCGACAAAGCAATTTTGTCGGACACGGTGGGCTTTGTATCTGATTTGCCGACGCAATTGGTGGCAGCGTTTCGCGCCACGCTGGAAGAAGTGAATTCGGCAGACCTTGTTGTCCATGTTCGAGACATTTCCCATCCAGATAGCGATGCGCAGCGTGATGATGTGGAGCGCGTTCTGACTGAGATTGGCGCGCGTGGTGAAGATGCAGCGCCAATGTTGGAAGTCTGGAACAAAATTGACCAATTAACGCCGGATGCGCGAGATGTGCTGCGCGCCGAAGCGGCCCGCCGTGAGGATGTAGTTTTGGTATCCGCCTTAACGGGAGAGGGGACGGAAGCGCTGGCAAATGCCTGTTCTACCCGGCTGACATCTGCGCATCGCATCCGTCACATTGCATTGCCATTGAGCCAAGGAGCAGCAATTGCTTGGGTGCATGCGCATGGTGAGGTGGTTGAGCAGCGCGCCGAGGTAGAAACGATGCATTTGGCGGTGCGCTTATCCGATGAAGATTTCGCGCGCTTCCAATCACGCTTTCAGGGCTTTTAAACCCGCATTTTTGCTTTTTGCCACAAAGCTTCTTTGCGCTCGAGCGTCAGCGCAGTGAAGGCATCGCCAGCCTCTTCCTCCATAGCGCGGAAGCGGACTTCAAATTTCTGGTTGGCGCGGCGCAGAGCGGCTTCTGGATCAATCTTAAATTTGCGCGCCCAATTAACGATGGCAAAGAGCAAATCGCCGATTTCCTCTTCGCGCGCCTCGGCATCCTCTGCGGCATCTACTTCGGCAAGCTCTTCAATAATTTTAGCGCGTGCGCCGCTGGCATCCGGCCAATCAAACCCTGTGCGGGCGGCACGTTTTTGCAGCTTTTCGGCGCGTAAAAGCGCGGGCAACCCCAAGGCAACGCCCGCCAGTGCGCCTTGCGCCTCTCCAGATGCTTTTTCGGCGCGCTCGGCTTCTTTCAGCGCCTCCCAATCAACGCTGGTGGCATCACCAAAGACATGCGGATGGCGCCGCTCCATCTTCTCGCAAATGGTGGCAGCGACATCGGCAAAGTCAAAAGCACCTTCTTCTTCCGCCATGCGCGCATGGAAGACGACCTGAAGAAGCAAATCGCCCAATTCCTCCTTCAAGCTGGCCAAATCGGCGCGCGCAATGGCGTCTGCCACTTCATAGGCCTCTTCAATTGTGTAGGGCGCAATCGTTGCATAGCTTTGCTCGACATCCCAAGGGCAGCCAGACACCGGATCGCGCAGCTGCGCCATAATCGACAGCAAACGATCCATCTCATCAAGCGGCTTATTTTGGGACATTAGACCAATACCTCCAACTGCAGCGCACTGAGCAAGGCGTGTCGTGCGGCGCCTATGTCCGCCCATAAATTGGGATTGTCCAGCGCGTCTGGAGCAATCTCTTCGGGCCAATGCAAGGATACCAATTGGGCGAGGCGGTCAATTTTTGCCTCATCGAGGAGAAAACGAGGGTCGACATGGGCCGCATCGCACACGACGCGTAGGCGCAAGCATGCGGGGCCACCCCCATTGGCCATTGATTGTCGCACATCAACGGGGATGATCTGGCGGATGGGGCCATTGCCCGCGACAAGGTCATTCAGCCACGCCCATACGCGCAGATTATCTTTGGCTTCGGTTGGGATAATTAACGCCATTCCTCCATCGGGAAGCGTGACCAATTGTGCATTGAACAAATAGGATTGAATGGCATCGGCCAAGCTGACCCGCGCAGCCGGCACTTCGATAATATCAACCTGTGGCAGCCGCTCTTTCAGATCTGCGTAAAAGCTCTCTTTATCGGCAAAGGCTTGTTCGTGGCAGAAAAGCACATGTTCATTGGCGACGGCGACGACATCATTGTGAAATGCCCCTGCCGCAATGGCCTCTTCCGACTGCGCAACGAAAAGCGCGTCACGCACCTCATTGAGCCGGGCCACTGCGCGGGATGCCTCGACATGCTGGCGCGCGGGGAAGGGGCCTCCAGCCACTCCATAAACAAAAACTTCAATGCCCGGCGCTCCATGTTGCGCGCACAAGCGCATATGATTGGCGGCCCCTTCATCGCCAAAAGGTGCCGGCACAGGCGCATGAACGGCAAAGCTGGAATGTGCAAAGGCCAGATTGAGCTGTGCCAATGTGCCTTTCCATTCATGGCTACGGTGCGGCATGGTCAGAAGATTGGCGACCGTTAAATGGCATCGCCCGTCTTGCGTGTCTGGCCCGGGGGAAACGGTCGCGGCATTTGCGGCCCACATCGCTGATGCAGAAAGCGCATTGGCGCGCAGACGGGCATCGGCTTTGGCGATATCTGTCCCCAATTGGTTGAGCCATACGGAGTTCGGCCGATCATGTGGCAGCAAAAGACCTTGCCCAAGACCCAGCTTCAAATTGGCGCGCATCTTCTCCAACCCCTGCAACGCGGCTGCGCGCGGGGCAGAAACGCCGCCAGCATTTTTAGCAGAAGCCAAATTGCCGAGGCTCAATCCAGCGTAATTGTGGCTGGGGCCAATAAGCCCATCAAAATTGATTTCAGCCAGCATCTCCTACCACCGCGCCACTTGAGTGATAACATCGCCTTCACCGACCCCGAGCAGCGCGGCACTGCCAGGATCCAGAGCAACGCCCTCATCCTGCGGACGAAGCCAACCATAAGCGGCACGAAAATCGCTAAGCGCCCCATGCGCCACCAGCATTTTCTCGCCTTCTTTATGATCGCCTAGGCTTTCATCAATGCGCATAATTTTTACGTCTTGCGCTTCGCGAATGCTGCGGATCTGGTCGGTCCGCGCGGTCATTGTGGGGCCACCATCGAAAATATCGATATAGTTTTCCCAAGCGAACCCCTCGAGTTCCAGCATCCGCATCGCAGCACGGCCCGTGGGGTGGGGAATGC
>JAGWVG010000082.1 GCA_018970965.1 Alphaproteobacteria bacterium
ATTATTAAGAGGAGCCATCACCTTTGAGCAAAATCGGGCTAACGTTGATCGGATTATCGTTCTGCAACAGACCAAACCCTATTTCTTCAATCTAGAAGGGCGAGAATGCGTTTTATTTTACTGGAAGCGCACGGATCGAAAATCTGTTGTCTGTTATTCAACAGAAGATGGAAAACTGGCAGATCATTATTATAGCTGAGGCTTAGGGCAGATGCGTAAAACTCTCTTAACAGGCTTTACCCTCGCGCTTCTCCTGCAAGGGTGTGATAACCCCAATATTCCCAAGAATATGACGCCTGCCGAAGAAAAGGTGTATCACAAAGCCATCAAGTTGCGGTCCTATGGCAGCGATTATAATGCGAAGAAGCTGGTGGAGACGAGCAAAGCCATCGTCTTTCATTTGAGGCAAAAGACATGCGTCCTTTTGGTCCCGAACGGGATGAGCACTGGATGGACATACACAGTCTGTTATGATGATAAGACCGGAGCTTTGACCGACAATAGCATTACTTAGGCCAGTCTTCCCTGATTGGCCCAAACAAATGCTGGATCATGCCCTTATTCGGAAAGCCAATAGTTGCTTTAGCGATGGATGGCACTGCTTCGGGCTCGAGGCCAAAGCCGCTTGGCTGTTGCGAGAGAAATTGGGCGACGCTGCGCCACGCAAGGCATTCTACCGCATTGCGCCAGAGCCCATTCTCTGGTCCTTCTGGCCTGAGCTTGCAGACCTTCGGCTGACATCTCCCCGCGCCTTGGAACTGGCCAGCCTATTGACCGGGCAGCGTCAGTCCTATCGAACCAAACCCATTTTTGGGTTGGACGAGCACCGTCGGCGCTTTTACTTCGCGCGCCGCTCTGCGCCGAATGCGTTGGAGGGGTATCTAGAGATAGCGCGTGACGCACAGCCACTCGAAGTCGCGTTGGAAGCCCTCTTCCGCAACATCGTTTTCGCCCACCCCTTTACGGACGGCAATGGTCGTTTTGCCCGCACGTTACTTGCGGGGCTGCTCGCGCGGCATGGGCTCATCACACTGCCCTGCTTGCCCCTGAATAGCGTTTTTGAGGCACGCAAATCGGCAATCGCCTCTGCATTTCGGACAGCGACAGAACCGGGCAAACAACATCTGTTGCAAACCCTATTATGTGCCGCCGTGAATGAGGCTGCGGCGCTCGCCTGTCAGGCGCAAAGCGCAGAGGCCGCCGCGCGACCTCAGCGATAAGCAAACTCCGCCCCATCCAGATTGATCTTGGGGAAATCATCCTTTTCCTGCCAATAATCTTGGTTGTGGCGCCATTCGGGCTTGTCGCCGCGCTTGGGCATTTTGTGCAGATCGCGCATCAAATAGCTGGGGTTGAAATTCTCTTCCTCAATCCAAGGCAATTTGGGCATATTATGGTCTTCAGGCCGCAGCTGCACTTCCACCCGCTCAGCGCCCTTGCCTGCCATGTGCTTGAGCAAGCGGCAGACAAAATCACCCATCATATCGACGCGCAGCGTCCAGCTCGCACGGAAATAGCCAAACACCCAGGCCATATTCGGCACGCCCGTAAACATCATCCCGCGATAGGTGACGGTATCGGCCCAATCGACGGGCTGACCATCTACTTCAAAGGGAATGTCCCCCAATACCGACAGCTTAAAGCCCGTGGCCGCAACAATGATATCCGCCTCTAATTCTTCGCCTGATTTGAGGAGAATGCCTTTCTCTGTGAAGCGATCAATATGATCGGTCACCACACTCACCTCACCGCGCGCAACAGCTTGGAAAATGTCGCCATCCGGCACAAAGGCAAGGCGCTGCTGCCAGATGCGGTATTTGGGCGTGAAATGCGGCTCAAATTGAAAGTCCGGCCCGGCATAAAGGCGGATGAGTTCTTTGAGCTCTTCGGTCACCACTTCCGGCTCATCAATGCAGCGCTGGGTCAAAGCCTGCTGATCATACATAATCTGCTGGCGCACCACGCGATGGACGGTTGGCTCATCAATGCCGATTTGCCGCAGCCGGTCTGCCAATTCATTCTGGTTGGGGCTGCAGAAGAAATAGGTGGGTGAACGTTGCAGCATCGTCACATGGCTGGCCTTGCCCGCCATTGCCGGGATGACCGTAGCAGCCGTCGCGCCAGAGCCAATGACAATGACTTTCTTGCCCGTCACATCAATATCCGGCGTCCATTTCATCGCATGGATGAACAGGCCTTTGAACTTTTCTCGGTCAGTCCAATCGGGAATATAGGGGTCGTTGTGGTTGTAATAGCCTTGGCACATCCACAGAAAATTGCAGGTAAAATGGAGCGTTTTGCCATCGGCCTTGCTGATCGCTTCGACGGTCCACAGATTGGTGTCGCGCGAAAAGCTGCAATGAGTGATGGTGTGGCCATAGCGAATATGCGGGTTCAGATCATTTTCCTCGATCACCTCGCCCATATATTTCAGAATTTCATCCGCCGCCGCGATTGGCGGGCCAATCCATGGCTTGAAGCGATAGCCGAAGGTGTAAAGGTCTGAATCAGACCGCACACCGGGATATTTATGCGTCTCCCATGTGCCGCCAAATGTCTCTTTAGAATCGAGGATGAGAAAGCTCTTATCCGGGCATTGGTCCTTCAAATGCACGGCCGAGCCAATGCCGGAAATGCCAGCACCGGCAATGAGAACGTCGACATGCATAGCGTCATTGGCGGCAATGGTCTGCGCGCGATCCGCAACTTTATCCAGCATCCTAAACCCTCTCTCTTTTCTTGTCCTTTTGGTGGACTTTCAACCCAGATGATGACCGCCACATTGATCGAAATCAACCGCCGAGTTGCACAGATGAAAAACAGGAAAATGGGGCGGTTCAGACACTTTGCTGCGCTGCAAAAAACAAAGCCTTGAAATGCGGAACCGCTTGCTGAAAAGCGATTTGCAGAAATCTGATCACTGAGTCGTATGGAAAGGACTTTAGGATGACCGCAGACCCCATCGTAATTGCCGCTTATGCCCGCACCCCCATGGGAGGCATGCAGGGCGCACTGGCATCCGTTCCTGCAACCAAATTGGGCGCAATTGCTATTCAGGCAGCGGTGGAACGCGCAAAGGTCTCCCCTGCTGCGGTCGATCAAGTCATTATGGGCTGCGTGCTTCCCGGCGCTTTGGGGCAAGCTCCGGCGCGACAGGCCTCAATTGGGGCAGGCCTCCCGCTTTCGACAGGGGCAACCACGATCAACAAAGTCTGCGGATCGGGCATGAAAGCCACAATGATGGCAGCCGAAGCGATTATCGCCGGCACATCAGATGTTGTCGTTGCCGGCGGGATGGAAAGCATGACCAACGCCCCCTATCTGCTCACCAAGCACCGCTCAGGCGCGCGTCTGGGGCATGACAGCCTGAAGGATTCGATGTTCTTAGATGGGCTGGAAGATGCCTATGAGCCAGGCCGCGCCATGGGCAGCTTTGCCGAAGACACCTGCCGCGAATATCAATTTACGCGCGAACAGCAGGATGAATATGCCCTACGCTCGCTGACACGCGCGAAAGCAGCAATTGAGAGCGGCGCATTTGAGCGAGAAATTGTGCCCGTTGAAGTCGCAGGCCGTGCTGGAACAATGGTCGTGGCCGTTGACGAACAGCCGGGCAATGCCAAGCCCGAAAAAATCCCGACACTGAAGCCTGCTTTTGCAAAAGACGGCACGATCACGGCCGCCAATGCCTCGTCCATCTCAGATGGCGCAGCGGCTCTGGTCATCACGAAGGAAAGTGTTGCGAAAGCGCAGGGCTTACCCGTTGCGGCGCGTATCCTTGCTTGGGCCACGAACAGCCAAGAGCCGGCCCGCTTCACCTCAGCCCCCGTGCCCGCCATTCGCAAAGTGATGGAAAAGGCAGGCTGGAGCTTAGAGGACGTTGATTTGTTTGAAATCAACGAAGCCTTTGCGATGGTTCCGATGATTGCGATGGCAGAACTTGGCATTCCAGCAGACAAGCTGAACGTGAATGGCGGCGCGACTGCATTGGGCCACCCCATTGGGGCATCAGGCGCCCGGATTATTGCGACTTTGGTCGCTGCCCTCGAAACACGCGGGCTCAAGCGCGGCATTGCCTCGCTCTGCATTGGCGGAGGCGAAGGCACCGCAATTGCGGTTGAGCGCGTCTGATAGACACTCGACATTGGCGGCCAGCCTTGGCAATGGCCGCCAATGGTAAAGCGGGATTATTTCTTCTGCGGGGTCGGTGGTTCAGGGATGATGCCGCTTGCCCTGATTGTGGCGGGGCAAGGTCATCGCGTCGCCGGGTCAGACCGCTCGCTGGATCAAGGCCGCACTTCTCCAAAATTTGATTGGCTGCGCAGCAAAGGCATCGCGCTTTTCCCTCAAGATGGCAGCGGCATCACGCGCGCAGAACAAATTGTCGTTGCTTCAACGGCAGTTGAAGAAACAGTCCCCGATATCGTGGCCGCAAAGCAGGTTGGCGCAAGCCGCCTGCGCCGTGCCGATCTGTTGGCTCAATTGTTCAACGCGAGCGCTATGGGCATTGCGGTCGGCGGCACCAGCGGCAAATCCACTGTGACAGGCATGATCGGCTGGATCTTCCATGCACTTGGCCAAGACCCAACGGTGATGAACGGTGCGGTGATGAAAAATTTTGCCACACCGGATGCGCCTTTTGCGAGCGCGCTGGTTGGCCAAGGCGCTGCCTTTATCAGTGAAGTAGATGAAAGCGACGGCTCAATCGCACTTTATGCGCCGGACATTGCGGTTTTGAACAACATCGCGCTCGACCATAAATCGATGGATGAACTGCGCGCGCTTTTTTCCGCCTTCACATCGCGCGCGCGCATTTCTGTGCTCAATCTCGACAATGCAGAGGTGGCCAGCTTCCCGCGCGACAATGCGGTGACCTATTCCATTACGGGTCAAGCAGCGGATCTGGTGGCGACGGACATTGTCGAGCGGCCCGATGGCGTGGACTTCCGCGTCAAGGATATTGCCGTGTCGCTGCAAGTGCCCGGTCGGCACAATGTGTCGAATGCATTGGCGGCACTGGCGGCAAGCCAAGCCGCTGGCCTGGATTTGGCGCAAGCAGCTCAGGCGCTGGGCGGCTTTGTGGGATTGAAGCGCCGCATGGATATTGCGGGGACTGCCAGCGGCATCACCGTGATCGACGATTTCGGGCATAATCCGGATAAAATTTCAGCCACTTTAGCGACGCTGCATGCGTTTCCGGGACGGCTCCTGCTCTTCTTCCAACCACATGGCTATGGCCCGCTGAAGCAAATGGGGCATGAGCTCATCAACATCTTTGCCGCACAGATGCGCGCCAACGATCAGCTCATTTTATGCGACCCTGTGTATTTTGGCGGCACAGTGGATCGCTCCGTTGGCAGCGCAGAAATCGTCGCCGGCATTTCAGCGGCAGGGCGCCAAGCAACTTATATTGCTGATCGCTCGGCCTGCGCAGACCAATTGGTTGCCAAGGCACAATCCGGTGACCGCATCGTCATCATGGGCGCGCGCGATGACACCTTATCGGCCTTTGCAGCAGACATTGTTGCACGATTGGGCCGCTGACATGTCGGTGCGCGTTCAGCTTGTCGTCAATCCTGATGCAGGGGGCTATCGGCTCGACAATATCTTGGAATTGCGGGAGGCGTTTCGGCGCAAAGGCGCGCGCGTCACCTTGGCGCATATTGGCCCGGGCCGCCAACTCATGGTGGAAGATGATGCCGATCTGATCGTTGTCGCAGGCGGCGACGGCACCTTGCGCCATGCCGCGATGGCGCTGCTCACCAGCGGACGCGATTTACCCCTGGCCTGTTATCCCATGGGCACAGTTAACCTGCTCCACCTTGAAGTTGGAGGGCCAACCCAACCCGATGAATTTGCACATGTCGCGCTCAACCAAGTCAAGGCCCAATTCCATGTGCCTGCAACAATTAATGGCGACATGTTTTTCGGCTGCGCCAGCGTCGGACCAGATTCACGCGCTGTGGCCGGTGTGTCGTTGCGATTAAAGCGGTGGATTGGGCGATATGCCTATTTGGTGGCAATGCTGCGCCTGCTGGGCCGCTGGCACCGGCCGCAACTCACAATTGTCGCAGATGGCAAAAGCCATAAATGCGAAGCTGTTTACATTGCCAAGGGCATATACTTTGGCGGCCCCTACACATTCGCCCCAGAGGCCCGGCGAACGACTGCCAAGCTGCATGTTTTGGCGCTGAAACACGCCAGCCGGAAAGATTTTTGGCGCTTTGTGCGCGGCGTGATGCGGGGCCGCCCGTTGGAAGACCGTGCCAATCTCATTCCCATAAATTGCACGACGCTGGACATTCAGAGCGAAGAGCCATGGCCCGTTCAGGCCGATGGAGATGTTGTCGCCCTGCTCCCCGCGCGCATCGAAATCTCTGAAAAACGCTTACGTCTCCACTAATTGATATCAGGTGGTTGTCGCTGGCCCTTGACGCCCGCCCACCAATCGCGTCCATAGGCTGTCATATTATATCCTTGGGGAGCATCTGATCATGGCCAAGCGCCTGACACTTTATATCGGCATCGCGTTGCTGATCGGCATTGTCGCGGGGGCGATCATCAATGCCACAGCCTCGGAAGCGACGATTGCTGACGTCGTCAAATATTTAGGCCTCGTCACCTTTGCCTTTTTGCGCCTGATTAAAATGATCATTGCGCCGCTTGTCTTCGGCACGCTTGTCGCCGGCATTGCCCATATGGGCGACACCGCCGCGCTTGGCCGTGTTGGCTTGCGATCCATTCTTTGGTTTTTGGGGGCCAGCATTGTCTCGCTTTCGCTCGGCTTGATCCTCGTCAATCTCTTCCAGCCGGGTGTGGGGATTGATCTTGCCATCCCGCCAGCCACTGCCGACGCTGGCGTTGCCAAGGCCGCCTTTGATGCCAAGAAATTTGTGGGGGACATTATCCCGATGTCGATCGTGGATGCGATGGCCACCAACACCATTCTGCAGATCGTCGTTTTTTCTGTTTTCTTTGGCGTAGCCATG
Source organism: Alphaproteobacteria bacterium (assembly GCA_018970965.1). Lineage (GTDB taxonomy): Bacteria > Pseudomonadota > Alphaproteobacteria > Sphingomonadales > Sphingomonadaceae > Aquisediminimonas. The sequence continues at coordinate 6,990 of JAGWVG010000082.1, forward strand.
ACCGCCGTGGGCGAGAAAGCGGCGCCGATTGTGCGCGCAGTTGATGCGCTGGTGGAAGTTATGCTGGTTGTGACGGGCTATGTGATGCGCGTTGCACCTTTGGCTGTATTCGCCGCCGTTGCATCAGTGGTCGCCGAGGAAGGCCTTGGCATTCTTGCCAAATATGTTGAATTTATTGCGACCTTCTATCTCGGCCTTGCGATGCTCTGGGCCTTGCTGCTGGGCGCGTGCTTCCTGATGATAGGCAAACGCGCCTTCAGCTTGGTGCGCTATATTC
>JAGWVG010000083.1 GCA_018970965.1 Alphaproteobacteria bacterium
CTACACTGCCAGTGTAGCGCTCTACCAGCTGAGCTAAGGCCCCATCTTGGAGGCGCGCCTTTATGCCAGCCGCGCCCCGGTTGCAACCCTTTGGTTGCAAAGTTTTGAATCAATTATCGTCGTTGGCTTCGCCTGTGTCGACGCCCAGATCATCATCGCCACCCAGATCGACATCATCGTCGGCTGAGGGTTCTGCGGCATCCACATCAAGATCCAGATCTGCCCCCAGATCTGCATCGGCTTCACCCACAACAGCACCCGCTGCTGGAGACGCCTCTTCAAAGGGCAAGGGCTGTTTAGATTTCAGCACCGGCTCGGGCAGCCACGCATGGCCGCAAGAGATGCAGGTGACCGGATCTTCCTTGGTCAGGTCATAAAAACGCGTCGCGCATTTCGGGCACGTACGCTTGGTACCCCATTCAGGCTTCACCATGAGCCTTTAAGCCTTTCAACTAGCAGAATCGCTGTCCACCGGCAGATACCGGCTGAATCGGCGCGCGCCTTGCCATAGCCGAGCGCCGCTGTCAAAGACGCGAACGAAATGACACATTCTGCCACCCCCTCCCCGATGTCCTTTGGGGCAAGTGGTCCCTTAATGGGACGCGTCCGCGTGCCGGGCGATAAATCTATTTCGCATCGTTCGCTGATGCTCTCTGCCCTTGCGGTCGGAGAAAGCCGGATTGAGGGCCTGTTGGAAGGCGAAGATGTTCTGGCCACTGCGGCTGCGATGCGCGCAATGGGTGCCGACATCATCCGCGAAGCCGATGGCGTGTGGCGCGTCCACGGCGTGGGCGTAGGTGGGCTTTTGCAGCCAGATACGGCGCTGGACATGGGCAATAGCGGCACCTCCACCCGGCTGTTGATGGGCTTGGTGGCGAGCCACAACATCACAGCGACCTTCACGGGGGATGCCTCGCTGTCAAAGCGCCCCATGGGCCGCGTGACTGAGCCTTTGGGTAATATGGGGGCAGACTTCACCTGCTCGCCCGGCACCAAGGGCAACCAATATTTGCCCATCATGGTGCGCGGTGCCTGCCCGGCCGTCCCAATCACTTATCGGCTGCCCATGGCTTCAGCGCAGGTAAAATCCGCTATTCTGCTGGCGGGCCTCAATACACCGGGCATCACCACTGTTATTGAGCCCGTACCAACACGCGATCATAGCGAGCGGATGCTCGCGGGCTTTGGGGCGAAGCTGGATATCTCTACCGATGCTGACGGCGCACGTGTGATTTCAATTCATGGCGAGGCAGAGCTGAAGCCGCAGCATGTTATTGTGCCGGGGGATCCATCTTCCGCGGCTTTCCCCATGGTTGCCGCGTGCCTTGTCCCGGGGTCTGAGGTGCGGATTGAGAATGTTGGTATCAACCCAACGCGCGCAGGGCTGATCCATGTATTGCAGTCTATGGGCGCCGATATTCAGCTTGTGAACGAGCGTATTGTCGGCGGAGAGCCCGTTGCTGACCTGATTGTCCGGCACGGCCCCTTGAGCGGCGTTGAAACAGCGCCCGAAATTGTCCCCGCAATGGTCGATGAATTCCCGATCCTGTTTGTGGCAGCGGCGCTCGCAAAGGGCACCAGCCGCTTTACAGGCCTGGAAGAATTGCGCGTGAAGGAATCGGATCGGATCAGCGTGATGGCCAAAGGTCTGACAGCTATCGGCGCGCGGGTCGAAGAGCTGGAAGATGGCCTGATCGTTCACGGCACGGGCGGAACCCCACTGGCAGGAGGGGCGACCATTGCCGCTGAGTTGGACCACCGCATCGCGATGAGCTTTGCAATTGCCGGTTTGGTGTCGGCAGCCCCGATAACGATTGATGATATGAGCCCGGTCGCCACCAGCTTCCCGAGCTTTGTCGACATGCTGGCGAGCCTCGGCGCAAAATGATTATCGCGGTGGATGGGCCTGCAGCCTCGGGCAAGGGCACCATCGCCCGTGCGCTTGCCGCCCATTATCATCTGCCGCATCTCGACACAGGCCTCCTCTATCGTGCGGTGGGCGTGGCAACCGCGCGCGCAGGGCTGAACCCCGATGACGAGGCGCAAGCTGCGCGCTGCACCGAAATCACACCCGGCTTATTGGACGACCCAGAGCTGCGCAGTGAAAGTGCGGGCAGCCTGGCATCGCGCGTATCGCGCCATCCCGCGGTGCGCGCCGCGCTGTTTGCCTATCAGCAAGATTTTGCGCATCAATCCGGCGGCGCAGTGCTGGATGGGCGCGATATTGGAACAGTGATTGCGCCAGAGGCAGACGCAAAGCTGTTCATTACAGCCTCTGCCGAAGTCCGCGCCAAGCGGCGGCACTTGGAAGATAGTCATGCTGATTATGCTGCGATCTTGGCTGATATTCAGGCACGTGATGCGCGCGATGCGGGTCGAAGCGCTGCGCCATTGCGACAGGCGGAAGACGCAGACTTGCTAGATACGAGCGATCTGACTATAGCCGCCGCCGTCCAGCGGGCGATTGCGCTCGTGGAGGCCCGGATTCGGCGCTGAGCTGCGCACAACGCGCTCCCCCTATTTCGCTCCCCCACGCTCTCAGCCGTTTAATGGATGCTGCAGTCACATGGGGTGGCTGGGGCAGTCTGGCCAAAAGACCTTCGGACACAACCGAATGGCCGGAAAACACATATGATTGGAAACCTCTAACCATGGCATCATCCGCCAACCCGACCCGCGACGATTTCGCGGCTCTCCTGACAGAATCGCTTGGCAACGCTGAAAGCCTCGACGGCCGCGTTGTAAAAGGCACTGTCACTGCAATTGAAAACGACATGGCCGTCATTGACGTTGGCCTGAAGTCGGAAGGCCGTGTGGCGCTGCGCGAATTCGCCGCCCCGGGCCAAAAGGCTGACCTGAAGATCGGCGACGAAGTTGAAGTTTATGTTGACCGCGTTGAAAATGCGCAGGGCGAAGCCGTCCTGTCGCGTGACCGCGCGCGCCGTGAAGCGGCTTGGGATGCGCTGGAAGCGCAGTTTGGCGAATCGACGCGTGTTGATGGTGTCATCTTTGGCCGCGTGAAGGGCGGCTTCACAGTTGACCTTGGTGGCGCTGTGGCCTTCTTGCCCGGCTCGCAGGTCGATATCCGTCCGGTTCGTGACGTCACGCCGCTGATGGACATTGCTCAGCCCTTCCAGATCCTGAAGATGGACCGCAAGCGTGGCAACATCGTGGTATCGCGTCGCGCGATCCTCGAAGAAAGCCGCGCCGAAGCGCGTTCGGGCCTGATCCAGAACCTCGCTGAAGGTCAGGTGATTGACGGCGTTGTGAAGAACATCACCGATTATGGTGCCTTTGTGGATCTGGGCGGTATCGACGGCCTGCTGCACGTCACCGACATCAGCTACAAGCGCGTCAACCACCCGTCAGAAGTCATCAACATTGGTGACACGGTGAAGGTGCAGATCATCCGCATCAACAAGGACACTCAGCGCATCTCGCTTGGCATGAAGCAGCTGGAAAGCGATCCTTGGGAAGCCGTTGCTGCCAAGTATCCGGTGGGCGCAAAGCTCTCGGGCCGCGTCACCAACATCACCGAATATGGTGCATTTGTTGAACTCGAAGCCGGCATTGAAGGCTTGGTCCACGTCTCTGAAATGAGCTGGACGAAGAAGAACGTCCACCCGGGCAAGATCGTTTCGACGAGCCAGGAAGTTGATGTTGTCGTTCTCGAAGTCGATGAAGAAAAGCGTCGTATTTCGTTGGGCCTCAAGCAGGCAGCATCGAACCCGTGGGAAGCCTTCAGCGCAGCCCATCCGGTTGGCTCGATTGTCGAAGGCGAAGTCAAGAACGCAACCGAATTCGGTCTGTTCGTTGGCCTCGATGGCGATGTGGACGGCATGGTTCACATGTCCGACATCGCATGGGGCGTTTCGGGTGAGGATGCTCTCGCACTCCACAATAAGGGCGATACGGTGAAGGCCGTTGTTCTTGATGTGGATGTTGAGAAGGAGCGCATCTCGCTTGGCATCAAGCAAGTTGAAAAGGGTGGCGCTGGCGCTGCTGCTGCAACGGCGGGGGCTGGTGGTCTTGCCAAGAACACTGTCACCACTGTCACGGTCGTGGCTGTGAAGGATGGTGGCCTTGATGTTCAGGCAGGCGAAGATGGCCCGATTGGCTTCATCAAACGCGCAGACCTTGGCCGTGACCGCGATGAACAGCGCCCCGATCGCTTCCAGGTCGGTCAGAAGTTTGATGCGATGGTCATCGGCTTTGACCGTTCGAAGAACCCGAACTTCTCGGTCAAGGCGATGCAGATTGCTGAAGAGAAGCAGGCTGTGGCCCAATATGGCTCGTCCGATTCGGGCGCCTCGCTGGGCGATATCTTGGGCGAAGCCTTGAAGGCCCGCGAAACCAAGAAGTAAGTTCTGCCACATCAAAGACTTTTCGGCCCGCCCTGCCTTGTGCACGGCGGGCCGATTTCTTTTTAGGCCCCTAGAAATTCCTGTAATTTCATGCATTTAATGCCGAACGCCAGATTCGTCGGGCCAGTGAGACAGAAATAGTTGCAAAACATGCCAATTTGGCATTAACTAAGGCTAGGTTTGTTGCATGCCCATGATGTGTCTTTGCGGCGCATCGGCGTCCGGGCAAGGCCAGCACGACACAGACGGGCGGGCCTCAGTACACGCAGCAGCCATGGGAGTATGCATATGATACGGTCTGAGCTGGTGGCGAAACTGGCTGAAGAAAACCCTGATCTGTCCGCGCGTGAAGTGGACATGATTGTCACCATCTTTTTTGATGAAATTGTTGATCAACTCAAATCAGGTGGTCGCGTGGAACTGCGGGGCTTTGGGGCCTTTTCAACTCGCGGGCGAGAAGCCCGGGTTGGCCGTAATCCGCGCACGGGGCAATCCGTAAACATTCCTTCCAAAAAGGTGCCCTATTTCAAACCGGGCAAGGAAATGCGTCAGCGGTTGAACGTTTCGTAGCCCGCAACGATATTTCTATCAGCTTTGCGCTTGACGGGGGCGGCAGACTCCACGATGCCGCGCGCATGCGGACGTGGCGAAACCGGTAGACGCAGCAGACTTAAAATCTGCTTTCCTCTGGAAGTGCGGGTTCGAGTCCCGCCGTCCGCACCAGATTTGGCTGGGCCAGGTTGGCCCAGCCCCTTCCCCCCGTGACGGCGCGAACGAAGCGCGCTATCGAGATGATATGCGGTTGTTTGCGCCTCTCGTTATTGCCCTTTTCGCAGCATGTGGCGCGCTGACGGCGTGTTCGCGCACGCCCAGTGGCGCGGTCACAGTTAGCATCATCGGTGGGGAAGCGCGCGTTGCCAACCCAAATGGTCGTGCCCTGGATGCCCCAGCAATGGTGATGACCGGCGCCTTGATGCAGGGCTTGGTTCAGTTTGACGCAACGGGAGAGATTGAGCCTGCCCTTGCGGAGCGCTGGATGGTAACGGACGATGGGCTTAGCTACATCTTCCGTATCCGGCGCAGCTTTTGGTCAAACGGTCAGCCCGTTTCCGCAGCGCAGGTCGCCCAAAGCCTCCGCACCTCACTATCGTCAGCTAGCCGCAACCCGTTGCGCCCCCTATTGGGCCAAGTGGTGCAAATTTTGCCCATGACAGAAACTGTTCTGGAAATTCGCTTGAGCGAACCTCAGCCCGGGCTGCTTGCGCTGCTGGCAGACCCGCGCATGGCTGTCACGCGGCAGGGGCGGGGCACGGGCCCCTATCGGCTCTATCGAAGCTATCCCAGCGCCAAAATCCTTCGGCCCGTCATGAGCCTTGCCGAATCCGAAGCTGACGATGCCGAGCTGAAGCGCGCAGAGCGCCGGGTGCGCGGCGAAAGCGCGCCGCTTGCCATTGCGCGCTATGCCGAGCGCAATGCCAGCTTGGTTTTGGGCGGCAATTTTGCTGACTATCCGCTGATTGCAGCGGCTGGCATTGCGGCGCGCGATATCCGCATTGATCCGGTTCCTGGCCTATTTGGTCTTGTTCCTGCCCGCACTTCCGGGCCCGCAACAAACCGCGTGGTGCGGCAAGCACTTGCCATGTCAATCGACCGCACAGCATTGCTCCGCCTATTTGGCGCGCGTGGCTGGACACCCAGTGAAACGCTTATGCCCGGCCCAGTTGATCAATATGTTGAGGCGCGTCCCGATTGGGCAGACTTGACTTTGGCCGACCGCAAAGCGCGCGCACGTGCGCTGATGGCGCAAAACTATGGCCGCCCATTGACCCTCCGGCTTGGCCTGCCGCAGGGGCCGGGCGCACGGCTGATGGCCGCACAACTCGCCGCGGATTGGCGACCTTTAGGCGTTGATCTGAAATTGGTGGCGCAAGGTGCCTTTGCCGATTTGCAGCTGATCGATAGCGTTGCCCCCACCACCAACGCTTTATGGTATCTCCACCCCTTTGCTTGTGGCAATGCGCCGCTGTGCAGCGCTGCCACGCGCAACGCGCTCGACCTTGCGAAGCGCGCCACGCGTGAAGAACGTGCGCCGCTCTATGCCGAGGCAGATCGCGCCATTATTGCCGAGCAACTCTATATTCCAATTGCACGGCCGCTGCGCTGGTCGCTGGTGGCACCACAATTGGCAGGATTTGCGGCAAATGCCACGGGCCAACATCCGCTCAATACCTTAGCTGCCCCGCGCAACTAGCCCCGCCAAATGCGCAAGGGCGTTTGATCAGCCCGACCCGGCTCATCAGAGGGACATCGGCGGGGTTTCAAGCTGCGTCCGAGGCAAAAGCGCACCTCCTGAAGCCACCCGAACCGATCCAACTTCAGGCGCAGCATTTCAGGGCGAAGCCCGGGGTTGATCCGTGCAAATTCCGCCGCGAAGACGGCGCCTGTGAGAGATTGGTGCGACAATGCCGCCATGTCAGGGAAGCGCACCGCATGGTAGAGGCGCGCGGCAGCTGAGAAATATTGGTCCGGTCGATCCGTCATGCACGTGCCGTGCTTTGCCCATTCATGCTGGATCAGCGCAACCGAGGGCGTCATGCAGAAATTTTGACGGATAAGGTCAACCGGCAGAGGCTTGGCGGGCGCGCACCAAGCCGGGTCTTGTTGATGCTTGCCTTCAGGCCAAAGGCCGTGAAGGACAAAGCCAAAGCGCGCCTTGGGCCCACATTGCCCAACATCACGCGGATCATTTTCGCGCCCGCGACAATATTGCGGAGCCCAACTGAGAGACAGCAAATAGCCGTGCACCCGCACGCGATTTATCTCGGCGGATGGTGGCATTTCGATGGCTGGCGCCGACACAGCATCGGGCATCACACAGCTGACCGGCTGCGCATAGGCA
>JAGWVG010000084.1 GCA_018970965.1 Alphaproteobacteria bacterium
GGCCTTCAAACATGTCTGAAGACAAGGTCTTGGTCACTTCTTTGAGCGTGCCGACCGAAATATCGGGTGTGGCCGCCATCAGCGCCGTCGGGGCAATCAGAAGCGATGAAGCGAGAAGAAATTTGCGAACCATCAGACTCTCCAGATTCATGAATGGCTGGGTCATGGCAAAGCTCTGCCGTGTCGACAATGAAAAAGGGCGGCCCCGAAGGACCGCCCTTTGAATTTTTCGATGAACGTCAACTTAGCGCGAATAGAATTCGACGACCAGGTTCGGTTCCATCTTCACCGGATAAGGCACTTCATCCAGCGTCGGGACGCGCGTGAAGGTGACCTTCGCCTGACCATCGGGCGCGATGTAATCAGGAATGTCGCGCTCTGCGAGGCCTTGCGCTTCAATGACCAGCGCCATTTCCTGCGCCTTGTTGCCCAGGCTGATTTCATCACCCGGCTTCACCTGACGCGAGGCAATGTTGCACTTTTCACCGTTCACGCGCACGTGACCGTGCGACACAAGCTGACGCGCCGCGAAAATCGTCGGTGCAAACTTGGCGCGATAGACGATGGCATCCAGACGACGCTCGAGCAGACCAATCAGATTCTGCGAGGTATCGCCCTTCATGCGGTCTGCTTCTTGATAAGCGCGCTTGAACTGCTTTTCGGTCACGTCGCCATAATAGCCCTTCAGCTTCTGCTTGGCGCGCAGCTGAATGCCGTAATCCGACATTTTGCCCTTGCGGCGTTGGCCGTGCTGACCGGGGCCATATTCCCGCTTGTTAACCGGGGATTTCGGACGGCCCCAGATATTTTCGCCCATGCGGCGATCGAGCTTATGCTTGGCGCTATGGCGCTTCGACATGATGTTTCTCCAATTGCGTTTCTTTACAGTTTTCCGGAACCGCGCGACAGAACTGGCCTGCCGGACACCCGCTTCACCGGAGTGCGGGGTCAATTGCGGAAGTGGGCGCGTTTAGCGCAGCACACCCAAGAGTCAATCAGATTCGGGCTTTGCGCCCCGCTCCAGCGTGCTTAGCACGCCGCGCAAGGTGCGCACTTCATTGGCATTCCAGCCAGGCTTGGTCAGCACTGAGCGCAAGGTGCGCTTGGTGGCGGGCACACGATCTGGCGGGAAGAAATAACCCGCCGCTTCAAGCATCGCATCCAAATGGCCAATCAAACCATCCAGCTCGTGCTGATCAGCAGGGGGATCAAGCTCCACCTGTGGCGGGCTGGCCAGCGCCATATGCTTGGACCATTCATAGGCCACCAAAATCACGGCCTGCGCCAAATTGAGCGATCCAAATTCGGGATTGATCGGGACGGTCAGGATTTTGCGGGCTATGGCCACATCATCCGTTTCAAGGCCCGAGCGTTCAGGGCCAAAGAGAATAGCTGTGCGCCCCGGTTCCGCATGGATTTCGCGCGCGGCTTCTTCGGGCGTGACAACGGGCTTGATCAGCCCGCGCTTGCGCACTGTTGTTGCATAAACCTGCGTACAATCGGCAAGCGCATCTGCGACAGTTTCAAAAACCTGTGCTTTTTCTAAAATGATATCCGCCCCAGATGCTGCGGGGCCTGCAGCCGGGTTTGGCCAGCCGTCACGCGGCGCAACAAGGCGCATCTCGGTGAGACCAAAATTGAGCATGGCGCGCGCGGCCTTGCCAATATTCTCGCCCAGTTGCGGACGCACGAGCACAAAAACGGGCTGCACGTTCAGCTCCGCGCGGCCTCTGCCACGCTGCCTGCAAAATCCTCAAAATCACGCGGCTCCGTAAAATCGCGATAGACAGAGGCGAAGCGGATATAGGCGACGCCATCCAGACCCTTAAGCCCCTCCATCACGAGTTCACCAATTGTTGACGCGCTGACTTCGCTCTCGCCCGAGGTTTCCAACTGGCGCTGGATGCCCGAAACAAGTCGCTCAATCTTTGCCGGATCAATCGGCCGCTTGCGGCAGGCAATGGTGACCGAGCGTTCCAGCTTTTCGCGCTCAAACGCCTCGCGCCGCCCTTCGGATTTGACCACCGTCAGTTCACGCAGCTGGATGCGCTCAAAAGTTGTGAAGCGCGCACCACAGGCTTCGCATTGCCGCCGCCTGCGGATCGCCGAATTATCTTCGGTCGGACGCGAATCCTTTACCTGGCTGTCTTCATGGGCGCAAAAAGGACACCGCAAGGATCAAAGCCCTTCGTAAATTGGGAAGCGGGCGCAGAGATCTTCCACGCGCTGACGCACATGCGCTTCGACTTGCGCGTCCCCTGCCTCACCATTTTTGCGCAAGCCATCAACCACTTCGGCAATCATCTGGCCGATCTGGCGGAACTCTGCCGGGCCAAAGCCACGCGTTGTGCCGGCAGGCGTGCCAAGACGAATGCCCGATGTCAGCGCAGGCTTTTCATCATCATAGGGGATGTTGTTCTTGTTGCAGGTGATCGATGCCCGGTCCAGCGCATGTTCAGCATGCTTGCCCTTGGCTTGCTTGGGCCGCAAATCGACCAGCATCAGGTGATTGTCTGTGCCGCCCGATACAATATCCAGGCCCTGCTCCTGCAGTGCCGACGCCAAAGCCTTGGCATTATCGACAATCGCCTGCGCATAGGCCTTGAATTCTGGTTTCATGGCTTCGGCAAAGGCAATGGCCTTGGCGGCCACCACGTGCATCAACGGCCCGCCCTGCAAGCCCGGGAAAATGGCGCTGTTCAGCTTTTTCGCAATGGCTTCCTCATTTGAGAGGATGATGCCCGAGCGCGGGCCACGCAGCGATTTGTGCGTCGTTGTGGTCGTCACATGCGCATGCGGCACGGGGCTGGGGTGGACACCCCCTGCGACCAGGCCCGAAATGTGCGACATATCGGCCAGCAAAAACGCGCCAATTTCGTCTGCAATCTCGCGGAAGCGCGCCCAATCCCAAAAGCGCGAATAGGCGGTGCCGCCGCAGATAATCAACTTCGGACGGTTTTCACGCGCAAGCCGAGCGACTTCATCCATATCAATCACTTGGTCTTCACGGCGCACGCCATAGGGCACGGGCTTAAACCATTTGCCTGACATGTTGACGGGCGAGCCGTGGGTCAAATGGCCCCCTGCCGCCAAGTCCAGCCCCATAAAGCTATCCCCCGGCTGCAACAGCGCAAGGAACACCGCTTGGTTCATCTGGCTGCCGGAATTGGGCTGCACATTGGCAAAGTTCGCGCCAAACAATTTTTTCGCGCGTTCAATCGCCAAGGTTTCAATCTCGTCGACATATTCGCACCCGCCATAATAGCGGCGGCCCGGATAGCCTTCGGCATATTTGTTGGTCAGGATCGACCCTTGCGCTTCCAGAACCGCGCGCGAGCAGATGTTTTCTGAAGCAATCAGCTCAATCTTGTCGCGCTGGCGACCCAATTCCTTGCTGATCCAGCCGGCAATTTCGGGATCACTCTCGGCCAAACCGCGCGAGAAAAATCCATCAGTAACGGTGTAACTGGCAGCGGGTTGGGTGCTCATGCTTGGTCCTTGGTGAGAACAGGGTTGGACAATTTGGTAACACGACGCTGATGGCGATCTCCGCCAAAATCGGTCGCAAGAAATGCGGTGACACAGGCCTTGGCCATTTCAATGCCAATCAGCCGCGCGCCCATGGCCAAAACATTGGCATCATTATGTTCGCGCGCGAGTTGTGCCGAGAGCGGCTCAGATACTAAAGCGCAGCGGCAATCGGGGTGCCGGTTAACGGCCATCGAAATCCCAATGCCAGAGCCGCATAGCGCTAGACCGCGCTCGGCCGCGCCCTCTGCAACCGCACGCGCGAGCTTATAGCCATAATCGGGATAATCGACGCTGTTGCCATCATGGGGCCCCAAATCATCGACTTGATGCCCAGCCTCGGCCAGCCAAGCGACAAGCGCTGCCTTCAAATCCAGCGCGGCATGGTCGGACGCGATTGCAATGCGCATGTTAATCGCCTGCACCCTTTGGTGAATTGACTCGGATAGCCGCTCCTTAGGGGAGGCTTTGCAAGATTGCCACTAGGGATTGTGGTGAAGCGCGCCAAATTGGGGATTGGGCAAAAAAATACCCCGGTGTGCTGAGCACACCGGGGTCAGGCAACCTCCCCTTGAGGTTTCGCTTAGAACTTGAAGCCAGCAGCCAAACCGTAGCGGCGCGGTTCAAGTGTAAAGATGTTGGTGTACAGGCCCGATGATTGGTCGGTCACGTACAGACCCGTGATGGCGTTGTTGTTGAAGATGTTCTGGACATAGCCGCGAACAAACCATTTGCCATCCGGACCGTTCAACTGAACCTGAGCATTTGCCTGAGCATAGCCTTGGATCTTGTTGACCGGGCCATTGAAGATGTTGCCATAGCTTTCGCCCGTGTAGGTCAAGTCCGCACGCGGGACGAGCGTCATGTCGTTGGCCAATTCAGCGGTGTACTGTGCGCCCACCGAGAATTTGTAGACCGGAGCCTGCGGCAGGCGATTGCCCTTCACATTCACCGGCACGCCAGCGTTCAGAACCGTGACGCCGCCAAAGGCAGCGCCAACCGTTGCAGCACTGCCATTCAGCACCGAGCAGATGCCGAAGGCGCCATTTGCCGCAACACCACTGTTCGCGCCAAAGCTGGTCGGTGCCTTCAGGCCGAGTGCGCTGTTGATCGCACCCACATAGCCATTCACGCCGGCAACATTGCCCGAGTTCGACACAACAGCGCAGTTCGAGCCGTTGGTCACATCCTTGATGATGACAGCATCAGCACGGCCGCCCGAAGGATCACGCGGGTTGGTCAAACGATCACCGCTGTCACCTGCCTTGGTGTGCAGGTAGCTGGCATTCATGTTGATCAACACGTTGCGTGACGGACGGATCAAGCTTTCCAGCTCGAGACCGTAGATATCAGCATCGATATTGTCGTTGACCGAGGTACGGGCAACGATGCGGCTCAGCTGCAGACCCTTATACTGATAGTAGAAGGCCGTTGCGTTCAATGTCAGCGCGCCATTGCCGAAGGTGTTCTTCGAACCCACTTCGAATGCGTTGACCGATTCCGGCTTGAAGCTTTCCGTAACCGCGAAGATCGGGCTCAGCGGCGGGTTGATACCGCCCGACTTATAGCCGCGCGAGTAAGACGCATAAACGAGGTTCCGGTCGCTCAGCTTCCAATCCAAGACCAGGCGACCCGTCATCTTCGAGAAGCCAACCTTACGGACTTGGAAGGGCTGGTTGCCGGCAATGCCCGGATCCGCGTCATAAGAACCAAAGAACGGCGATGCATAAGCATTGGTCGAGCCAAACGGTGTCAGGAAGCTGGCAAGCGTTGTGCGTGCCTGAACTTCCTTCTTATCGTTGTTATAGCGCAGACCCATGGTCAACTTCAGCGCATCGCTGAACTCATAATAGGCTTCGCCGAACAGACCATAAGACTTGACGTTCAGATAATCGCTGTTGTTGCGATAATAAGGTGTCGCCAAATACGAGGCCGGCAGACCATTGCCGAGAGCCGTGAAGGTGCCAAGAATACCCGTGACATAGTCGATGCCGAACGAGTTCACATAATAGTTATTATTCTTGAGCTTATAGTCGACATAGATGCCGCCCAACAGGAAGTTGAACTTGCCGTCCAGCTTCGAAGTCAGGATGCCTTCCACCGACCAATCGGTGCTGGTCTGGTTGGAACGGTCAAAGTCCTGCGGCGTGGCCGAGCACATCTTGTAGCCACCATATGACCCCGTGCCGGTGGTTTCAGCCAGCGAGGTGCAGAGGTTGCCATTGGGGCCGCCCGGGGTCAGCGCATCATAAATGGGCTTCAAAGCACCCTGCAGCGGACCAGCCGTGGTGGCGAGTGCGGCCAGCGTGTTCAAGCCCGTTGCCATAACAGCGCGGTTCTGAACCGACAGGTTATAGTCTTGCTGCGAGTCAACTGACGCCTTGTGGTAGAAGCCCGTCAACTGGACATTGAAGGCGCCCAGCTCTTGGTTGATGCGCGCCTGATATTGCTGTTCCGACGTGAAATAGGTCGGCGCATAATCAGTGTACACTGTGCGCGGATCAGCCGGGTTGGTGACGCCGGCATACACATCGGGGCCATAAAGGCTGCCCAAGCCCAAAGTCGGGACGGGGATCTTGTTGATCTTCAAGAATTCTTGCGAGCTCAGCGTGCCGACGAAGGTCGAGTTCGAGTTCGTCATTTCATACGCACGGCCATTGGGCAGACAGCCCAAAACGCCGGTGGGATCGCGCTGACACATCTGCTTTTGGATACGCAGACGATTGTCATTTTCGCGGAAATAATAGCCCATCAAATCGATGGTCGTATTTTCATTCGGCTCCCAACGAACAGCGCCACGCACGGCGTACATGTTACGGCCATCAAGCTTGCTGCCGTCAAAGATGTTCTTCGTATAGCCATCGCGGTTCAGGTAGAAGCCCGAAACGCGGACACCCAGCGTATCGTTAAGGGCAACGTTAACCATGCCCTTGGCTTTGACCGAGTTGTAATTGCCATATTCAACTTCACCCGAGGCCTTGAAGCCTGTCAGGTCCGGGCGGACCGGAACGAAGTTGACCACGCCCGAGGTGGCGTTGCGGCCGAACAGCGTGCCCTGCGGGCCGCGCAGCACTTCGACGCGCTCAAGATCGAAATATTCCGTTTCGAACAAACGAGTGGAGAGGAGCGGCGTACCATCCAAGTGAATGGCGGTCGCCGAATCGCACGACACGCCGACGCAAAGGTCGCCAATGCCGCGGATGGTGAAGCTGGAACCCGTGAAGTTGCCCTTTGAGAAGGTTACGTTCGGCAGCGTCAGCTGAAGGTCGCTGGCGTTCTTAATCTGTTGACGCTCAAGCGTTTCAGCCGAGAAGGCGGAGACGGCGATTGGAACTTCTTGCAGGCTCTGTGACTGGCGTTGCGCCGTCACAATAATTTCATCAGCGCTCGGCGCATCACCTTGCGCGCTCTGAGCAAGTGCCGGCGTTGCCATAAGCATGGCAAATGCAGAGACACCTGTGATGTAGACTTGTTTCATTTTCCCCATCTCCCATCAATTTACCGGAAAACCGGCCTGTCGCGCGTAGTTATCTTTGCGCGTTATTGTCATCCTGCGTTGCGATTTCCTCTCCGTCAATGGCCGAATTGACAGGAAATTTCGTAAAGACGGGCTGATCTTGACGTTCAGGTCAACTTTCCGCTGCAAGACGTAAGGGAAACCAAGGCTTGCAAAGCTGTGTTGCCATTCTGCACCAGGATGAAAGCATTTGCACGAGAG
>JAGWVG010000085.1 GCA_018970965.1 Alphaproteobacteria bacterium
GCCCCCATGCCGCCGACGCTATGGCCCCACGCCCCCTTCTTGCCGTTCACCTCGCCAAAAACGTGGTGGAGGAGGACATAGGCCGAGCCCGGTGTATCTGGCGACGCATAATTGCCAACCACCGCATCAAAGCCAAAAGCCGCCTTCACGGCCTCACTTTCAAACCAGCTATCAAGCATGGTTCGCGCTGACTTGGTAAAGAGGTCCAGCACATCGCGCTGCCGCTCTACTGACAAGCGCGCCAATCGGCGGCCCTGACGGGCGCCATCGATCAGCGTTTTCAAACCATCGCCAATATTGGGCGGGCTTTGCATCGCCAAATCGCGCAGAACATCGGCCACGGCATCCAACATATCATAATATTCTGGCAGCACGCGGGCATCATGTTCAGAAAAACGTCGGAACTCGGCCTGCGTGCGCTCCAACCCACCACCGAGCTTGAGATAGCCTCCATCTTCTTGCGGCAGAAAATTGGAGATTGGCCGTTCAATGACGCGATAACCCTGATCTTCCAGCTTCATGTCGCGAATGACCTGCGGCTGAAGCAAGCTCACCGTGTAGCTGGCAACCGAATTGCGGAAGCCGGGGTGAAATTCTTCCGTCACCGCTGCACCACCAACAACCGATCGGCGCTCAACAAGACGCACCTTCAGGCCTGCGCGCGCCAAGTAAAAGGCACAGACAAGGCCGTTATGTCCCGCGCCAATAATGACGGCATCATATTTCTGGGTCATCGCAAATCTCTCAGGCGCGCGGCGGCGCATAGCTGGCCGGGGGCTGAGTGCCACAGGCCTCGGGGATCAGGGTACGCAATTTGCGCGCAAAGGCGCGCAGGCAAACTTCGCTTTCGCCCAATGGGCCGGGTGCATAGCTTTTGCTTTCCATGCCCAATTGGACGCGATTGATTAGCGCCGTGTCTTCAGCATTCACCTGACGATTAATCCGCCAATTGAGATACCGCGCCGCGCGCATTTCACGCCGATCATCAGGCAGACAATAGGCAATCTCGCGGATCAACGTCGTCGTCGCGGTGAGTGGGATGAATTGCATGAAATCCACCTGATCGGGGTAGATATCGAAAGCAACATTCGGCCAGAGTTTGAAATAGAGCCAATGGCGCTGCCGATCTTCTGGCAAGTGATCGACGCGCGGGAGCAGCGCTTGGTAGGCGCGCTCGGAGGCATTGCGCGATGGCCGATCAACCAAATCGCCCCACATGCGATCGACATGGTCATGCGCCTCAATGCCATAGGATTTGCCAAACAGGCGCGTCAGCCCGGGATGCGCCACGGGGATGTGCAGGCCGTCGGAATAATTGTCCGCCACATTCTTCCAGTTCACCGTGCGGTGACGCAACGTAACGCGGCCAAAGGCTTTCATTTCTTCAAAGCGGTAAGGCGCAACCATATGATCGTACGGGGCCATCATTTCGGCGACTGAGGGGCCCCCGCTTTCCAGCTGCACGAATACGAAGCCCCGCCAAACCTCGCACGCAACGGGGATGAGCCCAAGTTGATCGAGGTTGAGGCCCTGATAATCCGCCTTGCCAGGCACGCCCGTCAGGCGGCCATCTTTTTCATAGGCCCAGCCATGATAAGGGCAGACAAGCTTTTTGGCGCAGCCATAAGACCCATCGACAATGCGCGAGGCGCGATGGCGGCACACATTGTGAAATGCCCGCACCGCACCATCATCCCCGCGAATGGCAATCACGCTTTCGCCCAGATAATCGAGGCCATGCCAATCGCCCGGCTGTGCGATATCGCTGATGTGACAAACAACCTGCCAACTTGGGCGAATGACCCGCTCCATCTCAACTTTGAAGAAATCAGTGTCATGATAGACCCAGCCCGGCAGGCTCAGCCCATCCAGATCATCAGCAGCGTTCGAAATAGAAAATGCGGTGGCCATTGCGTCCCTCTGTTGTACAAATGTATAACAAGAGCATGGTCGACCCGCAAGCGACAGAGGCCCGTGCCACTTTTTACCGCGCGCCAGCAGATGCGCGGCGGCAAGATCTGGTTGCCGCCTGCGCCCGGGTTCTTGCAGAAAAAGGCGCACAGGGCTGCACGGTTCGCGCTATTTGCGCCGAAGCTGGTGTTTCGCCCGGGCTGCTTCGGCATTATTTTGCAGGCATTGGCGATTTGATTGCGGAAACCTATCGCCAGACCGGGCACCATGTTCAAACCGCGCTAGAGCGGGCGGTCGCCCATGCGCCCGACGACCCCAAAGACCGGCTTTTGGCTTATTTAACAGCCAGCTTTGCCCCCGAAATTGCCGACGGCGCGCTCTTATCAACATGGCTCGCCTTTTGGAGCCTGACACGCACAGACCCCATCATCGCCCGCTTACATCATGAGATTTACAGCGATTATCGGCAGGGCCTTGAAGATCTTTTACAAGCCTATCGTCCGGCAGCAGATCAGCGGCTGACGACCATTGCCCTGACGGCGTTAGTCGATGGGTTGTGGCTGGAACTCAGCCTTGGAAACGCGCCGTTCACGCCCCCTGAAGCGCGCAGGCTGGCCGCGCAATGGCTGGATGCGCTTATCTGATCTTTTAAAGGCAGGGCGCACATAATCTGACATGGGCGGCGCCACCAATTTGGGCAAATCTATCTCGACCAAATCGGGCTTTTGAGTGCGCAAGCCATTGAAATGACCAATGCGCGCAAAGCGATCCTGAGGCCGCTCATCTAAAGGCCGCCCATAATGCGCCCGCACAGCCGCGCGATCATAGCCCATGAGCAGCAACATCGTTGGAAAGATGCGAAAGCCCGTCGCGCGATTATAATTTTGGGCATAGGCCTTGGCCCAATCCAACCCCAATCGATATTTGGGGCCAATAATCACCAACGGCACAATGCCCTGCTCCATCGCATGGACATCCGATGTGCAATGCGTGGCGAGGCCCGGATTAGGACGCTCCCGCAAAGCCAATCCATGATCCGAAGTATAGAGAATAAGGGACTGTTGACCTTCTAACTTGCCAAGGAGGCGATCAAAAAAAGTGCCGACCGACCAAGCCAGTGCGTTGCGGTAGCCATTGCGATAACGCGCCCATTGATCTGGGGACCAGCTTGCGCCTTCGGGGTTTGAAAAAGCCTGCCACATATCTGCCTGCCGGCGGCGCAACTGGTCAGGCTGGTAACGCGCGTGGTCGGGCGGATATTTATTGAGGATGGGGAAATGTGCGCCGACCTTGTTGACATAGATGAAATCTCGGCGGCCATTGCGGCTGTAGCGGGCAATCAGATCGGCCAATTCAAGATCCCGCAGATACATGGGCAATGTGCTGATTGAAACAAAGTCCTCAATCTGGATGCGCTCACTGAGCTGCATCATGTTCTGCAAAGCGCCATTGCCCATCTGCCCCTCAAGATAGACCGTGTGAAACCCTGCTTGGCGCGCATATGCCCATATCGATGGCCATTGAAAGGCCGCTGTCGCGAAGTTGTTTTGGGTGCCCCCAAAACGCAGCAGATAGTTGGAATAGACACTACATCCGCTGATTGCAGCTGCATGACCATAGTTGACGACGCGCAGAGATGGCGGTGGGCGCAATAGGCCTGAGCGGACACCCTCAGGCCGTGTGACATCGAGATAATGGGCCCCAACGCTTTCATCGACAATCAACACAATATCTTGCGGCACGCGTGCAGCCTGAGGCGGGGGCAAAATTTTGTGTCGAAAGCTGCCAACATTCTTTTGGTCCTGCGCGGCGTAGAGCAGCATATGGCCAAGCGCCGCATAGCCCGGTGGCATCCCCCGCGCCCCGGTTCCACCCTGGCGGTAGATAAGGGCCAGCAGCAGGCCAAAACTTAGCAGGGGGATTATGAGCGCTGGTAAACTTGCCAATCGGTATCGCACTGGGGGCAAAGCAAGCGCCACGAACAGCACGCCACCCAAAGCAACGCCAACGCCTATTGCCCCCCAAAAATGCGCAAGTGCGGCATCGCCTGCGGTGCGGCTAAGATACACACCAACTGCGGCTTCATAATCGAGCGGCGCCCCCGTGGCGCGCTCATAGCCAATTTGAACGGCAGCCATAGCGGCCAAAAGCAAGGCCAGCGGCACGCGCAGCCAAGCGGTCCGCATCTGGCCCAATGTGACCAAGCCAAAAGCAAGGCCTGCATATAAAAGCCCAAAGACACAAAAGGTTTGCGCCGTATCAATCCGCGCAAGCCGCCCGCCAATGGCCCCATAGTCAGAGACCAGATAGATCAGCAGAAGAATGAATTTGATCAACGCGCCAGCCCCATGCGGAGCCGCGCATGGTATCGGGCAGAGTTTAAAAAAGCCTTGGCCGTGCCCCCTTAACGGATGGGTATAGCGGAAAAGTCAGGTCAGCAAAGGCTGGCCTTTCGCCATTTGCGTGATATTCTTGCGCAAACTTATTCAGGAGAGCATGCATGGCCACTGTCATGAAGACCGGCACTGTTGCCAATGACGATCATATCCGCGCATCCGTAAGTGATGAAGAATGGGCCGTTCGCGTCGACTTGGCCGCGGCCTACCGCTTGGTCGCGCTTTATGGCTGGGATGATCTTATCTTCACGCACCTTTCAGCGCGCGTGCCGGGGCCGGAACATCATTTTCTCATCAATCCGTACGACATGATGTTTGAGGAAATTACGGCCTCGAGCCTTGTGAAAATTGATGTGGAAGGTCAGCCCGTTATTCCGACAGCCCATCCAGTAAACCCGGCAGGCTTTACCATTCATAGTGCGCTCCACATGGCGCGCGAAGATGCGCATGCTGTCATGCATCTGCACACACCCGCGGGGCAGGCCGTGAGTGCCATGAGCGAGGGGCTTTTGCCTCACACGCAAACCGCGATGATCGCGCTGCATGATGTCGCCTATCATGAATATGAAGGCATCGCGACCGATCTGGAAGAGCGCGAACGCCTGGTCGAAGATATGGGTCAGAAGAATATGATGATCCTGCGCAACCATGGCACGCTGGCCGTTGGGCCGTCCGTCGCCGAGTGTTTCTTGCGCCTCTATTTCTTGGAGCGCGCGTGTGACGCACAAGTGAAGATGCTCTCCGCGGGGCGGGATGCACTATACAATCCGCCGCAAGGCACGCCGCAAAAGGTGGAACAGCAATCCTCAGGCCCCGGCATGGCGCTGGTGGCGCGCGGCCTTGCCTGGCCTGCGCTGTTGCGCAAGCTCGACCGGATTGACCCCAGCTATCGCAGTTAGGCATCGGGGCGTCTGCCTCTGTCATTCCGGCGCAATATCGGGCCAATAGCTATGGTCCAGATATTGACCATAAGGGATGCCTGTCGCAGGACGGGGCAAGCCATAGGGGATTGAAGTCAATGACGATTAAAATTGATCGGCGCGCACTGATTGCGACGGCGGGTTTTGGCATAAGTGGCATTTTGATGCCCGGCGGATCACTGGCGGCGCAAACGCTGCTCGGCCTCACAGGGTTTACACATAATGTCGCCTCGGGTGAGCCCGGGCCAGACTCGGTGCTTTTGTGGACACGCTATGTCAGTTCCACCGGTGGACAATCCAAGGTGCGCGTTGAAGTGTCCGACGCGCCCAATTTTGCGAAGATTGTGACGGGCGGCGAAATGATTACTGGCCCGTGGCGCGACCACACAGTGAAGATCACAGTCGATGGCCTGCAGCCCGGCCGTTTTTATTGGTACCGCTTCATTGCGCCCGATGGCACAAAATCGCCCGTTGGTCGCACCAAAACATTGCCGGTTGGCAAAGCCGCGCAATTTAACATTGCAATCTTTTCCTGCTCTAACCTCGGCTATGGCGAATTTAATGCTTATGGCCACGCGGCCGCGCGCGATGACATCGACCTTGTCTTGCACTTGGGCGATTATATCTACGAATATGGTCGTGGCGGTTATGATGGCGGCCCGCAATTCTCTGAAAAGCTGTTCCCAGCAGGCGAATGCCTAACGCTTGCAGATTATCGCCTGCGCTATGCCAGCTATCGCGCTGATCCGCAGTTGCAGGCGCTCCATGCCAATTTCCCATGGATCCCAAGCGTCGACGACCATGAAAGCGCGAACGACAGCTGGGAAGGCGGCGCGCAGAACCATACGCCTGATGAAGGCGATTGGTCTGTCCGGCGCAATGCAGCCTTCCAAGTGTGGCGCGAATGGTTGCCCGTGGGCGAACTGCCTTGGAAGCGCTATGACTTTGGCGATCTGGGCAGCTACTTCCGCACGGATACCCGGCTCTTGGCCCGCACCAAGCCCTATTGGGCCGGCGATCTGATGAAGGCGCCAGACCCCGCAAAGGCCTTTGCCGAATTCCGCGATGGCGCTTGGCGTGATCCTGCCTCAACAATGTTCGGCACGGAACAAGAAAGCTGGCTGTTCCATAACTTTGCGCGCAGCAAGGGCACATGGACTGTGCTCGGCTCGGGCACCAATATGGGCTATAACTACACCCCAGATGAAGCGCTGAATTGGTTTGCACCCAATACGCCTGAGTATCGGAAAAGCTATATGCGTCAGGGCATTGCAGCGGCGCGAGCCGGCTTGCCCTATAATTTTGACAATTGGGGCGGCTATCCTGCTGCGCGCAGCCGGGTCTTTGCCCATGCGCAGAAGAATGATCTGAATTTGGTCGTGGTATCAGGTGATAGCCATAATGGCTGGGCCTTTGACTTGCCCGAAGATAAGCGCCCCGCCGGTGTCGAATTTGGCGGACACAGTGTGTCTTCTCCAGGGATTGAATCGGCAACCGCAGGCGTCGATCCCAACCGCATTGCACGCGATATTTTGGCGCGCAGTAAAGATGAATTGCGTTGGGTGGATACGTCCAACCGCGGCTACATGCACCTGTCGCTTACCCCCAAGGCAGCAACCAATAATTGGGTGTTTATGGAAACAATCCGCACACCCTCTGTCAAAACCAAGGCAGGCAAAGCCCTGCGCGTCCGCCCGGGCCGCAAGGTTTTGGAAGACGCCTAAAAATGATGCCCCGGCCGACCAAGAGTCGCCGGGGCAATTTTTACCGCATCAAAATATAGGCCGCGACCGCGCAGATCATCAGCGCAAACAGGCCGCGCGCAAGTGGCACGTGTCCGGCCATCCAGCGCGATAGCGGCAAAGCGATGAGTGTACCTGCACCGCCACCCAAAATAAGGGCGAGAAACAAGGGCCAATCTACCTGCCCATCCAGCGCATAAGATAAGCTCGTCGCGCCGCCAA
>JAGWVG010000086.1 GCA_018970965.1 Alphaproteobacteria bacterium
TTTCCAGAACCGCAATGTTGCGCAACCCATGTACTTTGGCCAAATAATAGGCCGTTGCCAGCCCATGCCCGCCGCCACCAATTATGATGATGTCATAATGCGGCTTTGGGTCTGGGTGGCGCCAAGCAGGCTTCCAGTGCGATTGACCGTTAAAGGCCCCGCGCAACAGGCTGAACGCGGAATATCGGCTCATGCGATGGGCATCCACCCGCGCTTTTCACGCCAATCTTTTTCCAACCCGTCAAAGCGCGACAGCTTCAGGATATCGATATCGGCAAACGAGCATTTGCCGTCGATCACCAAATCGCGGATCGCGTGGCCCGATGCAGGCGATAGGCCAAAGCCCACGCTCGACATCGACGCGACAACCACATTGTCCGGGCTGGTCAACCGATCAATAATCGGCCGGCCATCGGGGGAATTTTCAATCACGCCTGCCCAACTGCGGATGACATTCAGATGCGCGGCCTTGGGCAGCAATTCTGCCAAACGCTTGGCCAAATTGCGCGCAAGCGGGGTGGAGGGCCGCGCCGCTGGGCCGGTAGCATCCACATCAAGCCATTCATGCGGGCCGCCACCATAAGCCAAATTGCCGCGCAAGGTTTGGCGGCCATAAATTTTATGCCCATCAACGCCGCCCAACGGCATCATGGGCGCAGGCTCGGTAATGATCATTTCCGCACGCGCCGCCGCCAAAGGCACATCGACGCCCAATTGCGCCATAAGCTGCGGAATTTGTGGGCCTGCAGCCACCACGACAGCATCGCAGCCATAAGTGGCATTTGCAGTTTTAACGGCCGTCACCTTGCCCCCTGCCGTTTCAAAACCGACAACGGGGCTGTGCTGAACAATCTTGCCGCCCAAATCCTGCAAGGCCCAGGCATAAGCCTGCACAGTGCGCTGCGGGTTGGCGTGGCCACCAAATTTATAATGCACGCCGCCAAAGCAGTTGTCGCCCGCCAAGGGCACCGCTTCTTGCACTTGCTTGACATCCAGCAGCTCAACGGGGTGGTTCAGCCGCGTATGCCGTTCAGCAATGAAGCGATATTGCTCCCACTGCCGCTCGGTCATGGCGATCAGGATGCGGCCCTTTTGATGCTCCGTCGGATAGCCCAGAAGCTCATCCATTTGCGGCCACATCCGCTGTTCTTCATCAAATAAGGGGCTCGAATAGTGCGAGGCACCGCCGCCATTACGGCCTGAGGCCTCCCAGCCGACAATGAACTTATCAAGCACTGTCACTTTCACGCCCGACCGCGCGAGCCACCAGCCCGCACTCAGGCCTGTGACGCCGCCGCCAACAATGATGACTTCCGAGCCGCTCATTTATACATCCCCGTGTAGAGCATCTCGCGATGCGCATCTTCTTGTGGCGTGCCAATATCTTCCACGGGCACCCATTGGGTTGGAATGCCAAACCAGACATCCCATGCGGCATCCATCGCTGCAGGTTCATCCCATTCCGCTAAAATCTTCAGCGGCAGCGGGCGAACGGGCGCACGGTGCGTGGCCAGAGGAATGGTACCAAATGGCTTATCCGATTCAATCGCCAGCAGCATCGCCACCTGATCGCGGCAACGGCGCCCCTGGCACACGCCCATGCCAGAGCGCGTCAGCCGCTTAATCTGATCTGGATTGGCCGGGCCATCTTGCAGCAGCGTATTTAGCGAGCGTGCCTGAATTGCAGCTGGGCGATCCAAATAATGCGGCGGTTGCACGCCAATCAAATCGGCCAGTGTCACTTCCTCACACTGGCAGATAATGGTGTCGGGCGCATTGGTCTTCAGCGCGGCGCGCACCCAATCCATACGATAGGCGACATGGTCAAACCCCGTATCTGGCAAGCCCGCACAGATGCCAACAGCTTCGACATTGGGCTCACCTGCTGGAATATAGCCGCCGCGCTGCGCATTAAGCGTGCGCGGCCCATGCATTGCATCAACAAGTTCAATGGACGGCACCAAGCCAATCGCCACGCAGATCGTGTCGCAGGTAAATTCTGTCCCGTCGGTCAGCGTTGCACCTTCAACGCCATCCAGCCCGCCTTTGGTCGCCTTGATGCTCTGCCCGCAATGAATGGCGACGCCCGCTGCCTTCAGCTTGTCGACAAGCGCGGCAGAGCCCTGTGGCGCATCACGCACTTCGACCAACGCGGCGACCTCAAGCCCCTTTTCCAGCGCAAGCAAAGCGGTTTCTAGTGCAAGATCATGGCTGCCCAAGACCAGCAGGCGCCGACCCGCAAAGGCATCATAGCGCGTCAGCAGCATGGTAAGCGCCGCCGCGCCCATAACCCCCGGCTGGTTCCACCCCGGGAACGCGATGGCCAAATCGCGCGCGCCCGTTGCGATAACAATTTTGTCAAAGCCGACCATCCAAGACCGATCTCGGTCTGCCAGTCCGACAACCTGATCGGGCAAGCTCTGGACGCCAGGGCCATTGCGATAAACGCCCCAAGCCGTGGTGCCGAGCAGAAGCTCAACCCCGGCCTCCATGGCCGCTTCCAGCTCGGGCATGCTCATAAAAATGGCTTCGAGCATCCGGTCGCTATTCTGCGTCGCGGTCGTCATGCGGCCACCAAAATAGAGCGGCGTGTCATTGCCCATCAGCGCGCCCGAAATTGGGTTTTCATCAACAAGCAGAACAGATTGGCCCGCCTTGGCCCCGGCCACCGCCGCAGCAATGCCGCTGGGCCCTGCGCCGACGACGACAAGATCATACCGCGCCTCGGGCGCGCTGCGCGTGCCATTGATCGCGCACAAATCGGTTCCGTTGAAATTGAGATCCATTACACTGCTTCCAATGCCTGAGCGAGATCTGCAATCAGATCATCGACATGTTCGAGCCCTACGGACAGCCGCATCGTGCCATCCAGGATTCCCCCCGCCAGCCGCTGTTCGCGCGGTACGGCGTAATGTGTTGTGCTTGCCGAATGGCAAATCAGCGTCTCTGATCCGCCGAGGCTGACTGCAACTTTCATCAACTTCAGCTGATCAAGCATCCGAAAGGCTTCGGCCTCGCCGCCATGCAGATGGAAGGAAAAAGTTGAGCCTGCAGCTTTGCACTGCCGATCAAAAACTGCGCGCTGACGTGAGCCTTCGGGCAAAAAGCCAAGGAAGGTGACGCCAGCCACCTTGGGATGATCGCGCAAATAGCTGGCCACAGCAAAAGCGTTGCTCATCGCCCGCTCAGTTCGCACTGCAACCGATTCCAGCGAGCGCAACACCAGCCACGCCGTATACGGGTCCAGATGGTTACCCCATGTCGTCCGCAAGAGCTTAAGCGGCGCGATCAGCTCTTTCCGGCCTGAAATACCGCCAGCCAAAAGATCACTATGGCCGCCGCAATATTTGGTCAGCGACGTCAGGCAGAGGTCTACACCATGCGCAATTGGCCGCTGCGCAAAAGGGCCAAGCAATGTGTTATCAACCACCACCAACGGCCGATGCCCCTGCTTTTCCCCCACTTCGTCCGCAATCTTCACCATCAGGTCCAGATCAACAATTGCGGCGGTCGGGTTGGCTGGCGTTTCGGCGATGATAAGCTTGAGCGGCCCCTTGGCCATGGCCGCCGCTGCGGCCGCGCGGACGCCTGCTTCATCCGTGCCATCCAGATAGGATTCCGCATGGGCGCCAAACTGCGCCATGATGGTGTTATACAACACGTCCACGCCGCCATAAATTGGGCGGCCATGCAGCACGCTGTCTCCCCCGCGGACATAAGAGAGCGCAATGCTCGAATGCGCAGCCATACCGCTGCTATATGCAACAGCGTCTTCTGCACCATCAATCGCAGCCAGGCGCGTTTCAAGAAAGTCCAAGCCCGGATGCCCAAGGCGGGAATAGATGTGGTTGGTCTCTCCCACCAGCGGGCCGGTGCCATCAAAATAGGCTTCGTGCACATCCTTCGCATATTGCGCGGAAGGATAGACGAAGGTGGACGTCATGAAGATCGGCGGTTTCGCCGCGCCCATCCCCTCTTGTGGATCATAGCCATATGCAACGGCGAGCGTTTCGGGGCGATAATCGCCGGGAGTGATCTTAGCCATGGGCGTTAATATACGCACGAGCCGCGTCACAATACCAGTCTGTGAACCGGCGGGCGAGCATTTCAGCGTCGGCCGAATAGGGCCCCGGTGTATAGCCCGGGCTCATCACGCCGACATGATTATTTTCCGCCAAGCCCTTGTCCTGACCATTGGTGACAAGCCACAAATCAGTCAGTTCTTTCAGATCATAATCGACGCCTTCAACGGCATCTTTGTGGACATACCATTTGCTATAGACATGCGTTTCCGTTGGGCTGACTGGCATGCAGCTAAACATGAACACATAATCAGACGTTGCATGCGCAAAAAGATGCGGATCAATCGCCCAGCGCAGCGATCCGATATCGCCACCATTGGCCGTAATCAGCGGCTTTTTGACCAGAGGCTTGCCGCTTTCGGACATCGAAATGCAGCCTTCATTCAGCGCAAAGCGCGCCACTTGCCACCAATGCCCCTCCACTGGCTCATGCGGAAAGCCATGGGCATCCATTGCCGCGCCAAAAGCCTCGGCGCGTGCATCTTCATGCGCATCAAAATGCTTTGACATGCCGACCGGAAACGTCTTGGCCAATTCAGGATGGCCCGTTGCGCAGTGGTAACATTCCCGCGCATTTTCCATCACCAGCTTCCAATTGGCATATTCCACCAGCTTGTCGACGTGCGCCAGCTTCAAATTTTCAAAATTGGCGGGCGCGGCATATGCCGAAAATTTATCGCGGAACTCATCAATGGGAGGCGGATTATCGGCCAAACAAATGAAGATCGAGCCGCCAAAACATTCAACTGCAATGGGTTTTAGGCCATGCGCAGACTTATCAAAATCGTCTTCCATGCGGCCTGCCGCAAAGAGCGACCCATCCAGATCATATGTCCAGCGGTGATAGGGGCAGACCAGCTTTGGCGCTGTTCCATGACCGGGCTGACACAAAACAGATCCCCGGTGACGGCAGCTATTGTGGAAAGCGCGAATGCTGCCCTGCTTGTCACGCAAGATCAGGACAGGCCAATTGCCGACCATCATTGAGATATAACTGCCCGTCTTGGGCAATTCACACTCCATGCCCGCCATCAGCCAATTTTGGCCGTAAATGGCGGTCACATCGAATTCAAATGCCTCTTGGCTTGTGTAGAGTGCCTGAGGAAGGGTGTGTCCTTCGCGCCGTTCCTGAAACAGCGCACCTAATTGCTCAAGGTTCATAATCCACCCCTTTATCTCTCCGGACAGCTTGAACGATCCGCAGCATGCGATAAAATCAATTTTTCGCATGGCCCTATATCAAAATGTTGGGCCATATGTGGGGCAAGCACGTCCACGCTTCAAACGAAAGGCATGACCATTTCCAACAAGGGGAGGATTAATCGCCGCTGGCTTCCGCTCAATGCCTTGCGTGCGTTTGAAGCCGTTGGCCAGCACCGCAGCTTTACCGCGGGCGCAGCGGCGCTTTCGGTCTCGCAAAGTGCGATGAGCCGGCATGTGAGTGCTTTGGAAGAGTTGCTTGGCAAGCAGTTGTTTGAGCGCGAAGCCTCAGGTTTGGCGCTGACGCCTGTTGGCGCAGAACTTCTGCCCGTTGTGACCAAAAGCCTTGATCGCATCGAACAGGCGATGAATGGCATCCGCGACGACCAGTCTGCGCATCGCATGCTGCGATTGCATGTGCCGCCATCCATTCTGCAACAAGAATTCCTTCCCATTCTAGGGAGGTTTCGGCGGGAATTCCCGAATATTCGCCTCGACATATCCAGCTCAAACGTCACCGGGTTGCCCGTGCACGCTTTGGATATGGCCATCATTTACGACCGACCACATGTCGACGACCAGGTGACTGACTTATTGCGGATGGTCAAAGTGGCCCCCCTTTGCGCTCCAGTGACGGCACAAGCCAGCGCGAACAAGCCGCTTGGAGATTTCCTCGCTGAGCAGGAATTGCTGCACATCAAGTTGGATGGCCAATCACGCGACCATCTCTGGTCCGCCTTTGTGCGGCAACAAGGCCTGACACTTCAGACGTCTGACGGACTGGCCTTTGATACGGCCATCGCCGCAGCCCAATACACCATGGCGGGCAGTGGCGTCTTTCTGGGGGACATCCATATGTTTGCCCAGGAAATCGCCGATGGTCGGCTGGTCATGCCCTATGATATCGCGGCTGAAGATGGATATGGCTATTTTCTAAAACTTCACGCGGATGATCTTTCCGACCCTGCCATTTCGGCATTTCGATCCTGGATGATCAAACAATTTGATACGCCACACCGGGGCTAACACGAGCCGGCGCACCATCACCAGAAAACGCAAAAAGCTCCCCGAAGGGAGCTTGTGAGAAGCGGTATAAGAATGGTTTGGTTGGTTGCGGGAGTAGGATTTGAACCTACGACCTTCAGGTTATGAGCCTGACGAGCTACCGGGCTGCTCCATCCCGCGTCACCTAAGCTGTCCGGCTGGAAATCGGCCGAACGGCCTAAAAAAGAGATTGTGAATGGGTTATCCTCAAAGCGCCAGCTGCAAAGCCTGGCAACGTCCTACTCTTCCAACGCTTAAGCGGTAGTACCATCGGCGCTGACTGGTTTCACGGCCGAGTTCGGTATGGGATCGGGTGGGGCACAGTCGCTATGGTCACCAAGCTATGGAGCTGGCGCTTTGGGGTTTCGGCAGGCCAGTGGCCTGCCGTAAAATCGATGCACATTTGCTGAGGATATCCTCCACAATGTAGCGCCATTCAGCGCTGCCATTGATGGTGGGACTCCAATGCGTAATCAGAGCAATTAGGACCGGTTAGCTCCATGCGTTACCGCACTTCCACACCCGGCCTATCAACGTGGTAGTCTTCCACGGCTCGATGAAATCTTATCTTGAGGGAGGCTTCCCGCTTAGATGCTTTCAGCGGTTATCCCGTCCATACATAGCTACCCTGCTGCGCTCTTGGCAGAACGACAGGTACACCAGAGGTATGTTCAACCCGGTCCTCTCGTACTAGGGTCAACTCCTCTCAAATTTCGACGCCCACGGCAGATAGGGACCAAACTGTCTCGCGACGTTCTGAACCCAGCTCACGTACCACTTTAATTGGCGAACAGCCAAACCCTTGGGACCTGCTCCAGCCCCAGGATGTGATGAGCCGACATCGAGGTGCCAA
>JAGWVG010000087.1 GCA_018970965.1 Alphaproteobacteria bacterium
GAACGACCATATGACGAGCTTCTACATGGAAACGCCCAGCGGGTTTGCGCTGGAATATGGCTATGGCGGCCGCACCCTTGATTGGGATCGGCACACAATTTTTGAAAGCACCTCTGTCAGCCTTTGGGGGCATGATTTTAGCGTCGGCTTTGGCGCGGCTGAGGTGCAGCAACTGGCCGATGCGGCCTGAGAGGGGAGATAAAGCAATGCGGGTATCCCAAGCCAAAACCAGTGTGACTGCAGCCGACTTAATTGCGCGGGCTGAGGCGTTGATCCCAGCGCTGCGGGCGCGTGCGATGCAGTGTGAGGCAGATTGCAAAGTCGCGGATGAAACCATTCGCGACTTTCAGGAGGCAGGCTTTTTCAAAATCCTCCAGCCAAAGCGTTGGGGTGGGTATGAGATGGATCCAGAGGTGTTTTATGCCGTCCAGATGAAGGTGGCAGAGGGCTGTATGTCGTCTGCGTGGGTGCTGGGCGTGGTCGCGGTCCATAACTGGCAATTGGCATTATTTGATGCCCAGGCGCAGGCGGATGTTTGGTCGCAAGACCCGAGCACACTCATCTCCTCCTCTTATATGCCGCGCGCAGAGGTGACGCCTGTCGAAGGCGGCTATCGGATTAGCGGGCGTTGGGGCTTTTCAAGCGGCGTTGATCATTGCCAATGGGCGTTTCTGGGTGGGCTGGTGCCCGATCCCGAGGGCGGTGCACCTGATTATCGCACATTCCTTGTCCCGCGCAGTGATTTTGAAATTGATTATGTGTGGGACACAATGGGCCTGCGCGGCACCGGCAGCCAGGATGTTGTGGTGCGCGATGCCTTTGTGCCCGCTTATCGCACACATCGCTCTAAAGACGGCTTTGCAGCGACCAGCCCCGGCTTGAAGGTCAATGATGCGCCGCTGTTTAAGCTGCCCTTTGGCCAGATTTTTGTGCGCGCCGTTTCTTCCTCGTCCATTGGCGCGCTGCAAGGCGCGTTGGATGCATTCCGCGGTTATGCGTCCAAACGGGTAAGCAGTAATGATTTTTCGCGCACCTCGGATGATCCCGATGCGCAGGTGGTGATTGCCGAAACAGCGTCTGCCATTGATGAAATGAAGACGACGCTCAATCGCAATTTTGGCGTGCTGATGGGCCAAGCGCGCAGTGACACGCCTTATGATCTTGAGCAGCGGCTGATGTTCCGCTTCCAATCGGGCCAGATATTGGACCGCTGTGCTGAGCTTATCTCACGCCTGTTCTACAGTTGTGGCGCGCAAGGGACCTATCGCTCAAGCCCGTTGGTGCGAACCTTTGTCGATATTCACACCGGCCGCACGCACATCGCGAACAACCCCTACAAGGTCGCCCGCAATTATGGCGGCTTCATGCTGGGCAACCCCAATACCGACACATTCATCTAAGCCGCGGGACAGGAAGAGGAGAGGGCAATGGCAACCACAAAGGAGTATGGCCTGGGGGAATTTGATTTTCCCCGTGGCTGGTTCATGATTGCAGACGGCGCTGAAATTACACAGACGCCCCAGGCAATTCGCTATTTTGGTCAAGATTTGGTGATCTACCGCGGCAAGAGCGGACGTCCCGTTGTTCTTGAGGCCTATTGCCCGCATATGCGCGTGCATATTGCCCGCAACACAACCTCCTACATTGTCCGGGATGGTGAGCAGATTGAGGGCGATTCCATCCGTTGCCCCGGCCATGGCTGGCGCTTCACGCCCGAAGGCCAGTGCGATGACATTCCCTATTCCACCCGGGGCGTGCCCAAAGCGGCGTGCATCAAGAGCTTCCCAGTGCAGGAAAAGGCAGGTTGTATCTGGATGTGGCATGATCCCGAGGGCGGCAAGCCAGATTATGACCTGCCTGGCTTTGACGAATGGGATATGACGGGCTGGGTGCGCTGGCGCATTGATCCCTTGGGCACGCTTCCCATCCACCCGCAAGAAATTGTCGATAACATGGCGGATTATGCACATTTCGTGCCCGTCCATGGCAGCCGCGATGTGGTGTATTTTGAAAATGAATTCCGCGATCATGTCATCATGCAGCGCTTTGGCGCTGGCCATCGCACGCTGATTGATGGGGCAGAGGTTCTGGAAACAGATACCTGGTACACGGGCCCCGGCATCTTGTTGTCGCGGATGGAAGGGCAGTTTCCCTCGATCATCATGATTTGCCACACCCCCGTGGAAGATGGCGAAGTGCGGGTTTGGTATGCACTTATGGTCAAAGTGTCGAACAGCACGCCAACGGATGCTGAAGTTTCAATGGCACGATCTTATCAAGATACCGCGCTGGATGCGTTTGCGCAGGATTTTGAGCTGTGGAAGTTCAAGCAGCCTGCGCTGTCGATCATGCAGGTGCCGGATGATGGCCCCTTCCATAAAGAGCGGATTTGGTATCGCCAATTCTACAATCCGCGGACGCGTGCGCCGGAGTTCCAGACGCGCGTCAATGGCGTGCATGTCACTTTTGATCGCCGCCCCAGCGTACAAGCAGCTTAAAGGGAATGAACCGCATGACACAAACGCTTGACAAGGTCGCAACGGATGCGCGCACAGCGCCCGTCGCAGTGTGGCAATTGCTGGATAAGCTGCGTGGTGATGCTTTGACGGAATGGCGCGTCGCTCCTGTGGAGGGACTGCCAAGCGCCAAAGAACGCGGCCTAGACATTGGCTTTCCCTTTGGGTGGTATGCGATTGAAAGGTCTGAATTTGTGGCCGTCGGTGAGGCGAAGCCGGTCCGCTATTTTTCCAAAGATTTAGCAATTTGGCGGGGCGAAGATGGCGGCGTGCGGGTGATGGATGCCTATTGCAAGCATCTGGGCGCGCATATGGGCCACGGTGGCAAGGTGCATGGCAATCTGCTCGAATGCCCCTTCCACGCCTGGCGCTATGATGGCCAAGAAGGCGTGGTCAAAGAAATTCCCTATGCCAAGGCCATCCCGCCGCAGGTGAAGCGCAAATGCACCAACACATGGGATGTCACAGAAGCGAATGGTTGGATTTGGGTCTGGTATCACCCCAAAGGCGAAGCGCCCATGTGGGAGGTGGTGCACCATCCCGAAGCCAGTGATCCTGATTGGACCGCGTATGAAATGCATGAATGGATTGTTTATGGGTCGATCCAGAACATGGCCGAAAATGGCGTCGATGTGGCGCACTTCAAATATATCCATGGCACGGCCAATGTGCCCGCAGCCGAATTGCGCTGGGGTGATTGGGGCCGGGGCGCGGATGTAAAGGCGCAAATGGGTACGCCGACGGGCATGGTTGATGGCGTCATCAGCTATGACACAATGGGTCCGGGCCAGAGCTGGACGCGCTTTACAGGCATTTCAGAAACGCTGCTGGTGGCAAGCCTTGCGCCAGTGGAGGAAGATGTGCTGCGTGTCCGCTATTGCTTCACACAGCCCAAGGCGCAGGCCGAAGGGCCGGGCGCAGGCCTTGCCAAGGCGTTGATCCGCGACATCTGCAAGCAGCTGGATCAAGACAAGATTGTCTGGGACCGGATGAAGTTTGAGACCAATCCCATTATTTGTGATGGTGATGGTCCCATCCCGCAGTTCCGCAATTGGTATAGCCGTTATTATGTCTGAAGGCTGGACTTGCTGATCCTCACAATCCCCATCGATCCCTTGGATCGGTGGGGCGAGGCCTAATAATCAAGCCCCAAGGCAAGGAAGAAATGGAACCCCGCTTTCTTGGTTCCATCCTCGAATATCGGCCCGGCGCGACCAAGCAGGCGGAAAGGCGCAGCCAGTTGATAGATGGCGCCCATACCTAAACGGGTTGAGGCGCGGCCATCCACTGTGCTTGCGCCTTCGCGCGTCGCTTCCCACCCTAACAGCAAAGGCGGGCTGATCTGTCGCGTCACAGCCATAGCGCCACGCCAAAAATTCTTATTCCCGAGCCCCGGATTGAGCGTGTATCCGCCGCCGCCAAAGGCCGTCCACGCCCCATTGTCTTTCTGGAACCAGAGGGGCAAAAACCCAGTTGCCCGGCCTGCGCCCAGATCATGCCGCGCTGTGGGCAGCGTCACGCCGGGGAAGAACGCAATTTGCACGCCTTTTTCTGGATCATGGTAAAAGCGATATTTGGCGGAAAACTCTAAATCGCCTGCGCCAGCCTGCCAATGGGCGGGGGCATGTGCGTAAGCCAGGGGTAAGCCCAAGGTCAGCTGCAAATTGGCAGCAGCGCCATAGTTGATTTCCACCCCCGTGCTGCCTTCAAAATCTGCGCCACGGCCTTCGCCATCCATATAGGGGCCGTAAATTTCCCAATGGCCTGTCTCAGTGGGCTCAGGATCATCAGTTAACAACGGAGGGCCAGCTTGGGCAGCACCGGCCATTAAAGCCAGCAGTGTCGCTGCCAAGCGCAGATATGAGGCAAAGCGCGCCATCGTCTATGCTTCAATGCGCCGCATTGGCGTTGGCGGCGCGCTGCGGCCAAATCCACAAACATAAGGCAATCGCCAGCAATAAAAGCGCCGAGGCAAGCGGGCGGCTGATATCAAAGCCACCCTTGGCAATGGGCTTGTCCATCCAATCGCCCAAAGTCGCGCCCAGAGGACGCGTGAGGATGAATGCCGCCCAGAAAAGGCCCGCACGCGAGATTTTGGTGCGCCAATACAGCAGCGCGATGCCGATAAGCATTGCGCCAAAGACCATTGCACCGCCCGTAAAGCCCAAGGCTGTGCCCTGCCATGAGGTGTCAGCCGTCCAATCGCCCAAGGCTGTCCCCAGCGTTTGGGAAAGGCTGATCGTGGTCCAGTAGAAACCTTCAGCCTTGGGCCCACGCACGCTCTCAATACTAATGCTGCCAAGCATGCGGTGCCACATAAACAGGCTTGCCAGCACGCAAGTCAGCAGCAGCGCGCTGCCCAAAAAATAGCTTTCAACTGTGCCTTCCCCCAAAAAGCGGGTGCAAAAATCTGCAAGCGTTGTGCCCGCAGTCGTCGCGGCCAAGATCGTCCCCCAATATAGCCATGGGTGAAAGCGCTGTGCCCTGATTTGCGCTAGGATCATCACCAGCAAAGGAAGCGAAAGCAGCAACGTGCCGTAGAGATAGCCCCAATGGCCATCCGCGAAGAGCGGATGATTGGTCGTTTCGCCAAACCAACTCATTGTCAGCGCATCGCCCGCCGTTTCCCCCAAGGTCGTCGCTAAAATCTTGACGACCCAAAAGCCCAAAGTAGCCGCAGGCACTTTGGCAAAAGCCTGGTTGGCTTTGGTCTGCATTGTGTGTTGGCTCCCTTCTCGTCGTGCCATTATGCCAACAGATCCTCATAGAATGCGCCAAATGGTCGTATCGGGTGCCGGATTTGGATTTCTAAAATCCATAAGCTTTGGGTCGGCACAACCTCTAGCGTGCCCAATTGTCCGCCCTTATGCACAGAATGTGGATAATCTCCGACGCGGTGGCCTTTTATGTCGAGGTTTAGCACCCATCCAAGGGCTTCTGCCTCCGCTTTGGCGGCATCATAGAGAGCCTTGCCGCTCACAGAGCCGCCATCCCAGATGGCTTTGACGCGGTGGAACAGCCCTTCTGCATCGTGGGCACAGGCGATCATCTCTGCATCATGGCCGGTTGTAAATGTTGCGCCGACATCGCCCTCATGGCCGCCAAAAACAGGCCCCATATCAATGAAGAAGATGTCATTGTCAGCCAACACAGCGTCTTGGTTGGATCGGTCTGAAAAGATTTTCAGTGTGTTCTCGCCAAAGCGGATGAGCAGAGGGTGCCAATTTAGGTCCGCGCCCATTTGCGTAAGAATCTCTTGCCCCATGGCAATGGCATCAGTTTCGCGCATGCCCGGGTGAATTAGCGCTGCAATGGCGTTGAGAGCTGCCCATGATTGGGCTTGGGCTGCCTGCAAGGCCTGCGCCGAATAGGCAGCTCCGACGGCTTCTCGGGCGTGTGCATGGTGCATGAATGTCGGCTTTCTTTGGCAGGCAGATTGCCCAGATTGGATAGCGAAGCGTATCGCCATGGGAAAGACCATTGCTTGACAGGCGCGTCTAGTCTGCCAGTCTTACCTTAAGAGGTGGAGGAGGGGGCTATGCGCCGTCAATTAAAGATTATCGCTGCAGTGTCATTGGCGTGCGTGCCGATGGTGGCACATGCTGCAGCCTTTGATGTGGAACAAGCGAGCCGCGCTTGGTTGGATACGCTGCAGGGCCCTGCGCGCGCCAAAAGCGATGCCTATTTTGAGGGAGGCTATTGGCTTCTCCTCTGGGGGACGCTTGTTTCGGTGTTCAGCGATATGCTTTTGCTAAAGCTGCGCTTGTCGGCGCGGTTCCGGGATATTGGCGCACGTCTCTTTAAGCGCCCGGCTGGCATCGTGTGGGTCACGGCCTTGGGCTATGTGCTTGCGGGCTGGCTGATTACGCTGCCGTGGCTGATCTATACCGATTTTGTGCGCGAGGCGCAGTATGGGCTAATGAACCAAGGCTTTGGGGGTTGGTTTGTGGATGCCCTAAAGGCACTGGCCCTTGCGCTGGGGATTGCGCCTTTGGGGCTTACGGCAATTTACGCAGTCATCCGCCGTTTCCCCCGCAATTGGTGGGTTTTGGCGACAGGCCTGATGGCGGGGTTTATGTTCATCGGCACGGCACTGGCGCCAGTTTATATTGCGCCCCTGTTCAATAAATATACCGAGATGCCAGCTGGCCCGCTGCGGGAGCGGATTGTGGCAATGGCTGAAGCGCGGGATATTCCGGCGAACCATATTTACGTCTTTGATGCATCAAAACAGTCCAAGCGTATTTCCGCCAATGTGTCGGGCATTGGGCCAACAATCCGCATCAGCTTGAACGACAACCTTTTAAACCGCTCTACCCCGCAAGAAGTTGCAGCGGTGATGGGGCATGAAATGGGCCATTATAAGCTCAATCACGTGTGGTGGAGCTTGGTGTTTATGACGGGCGTTTTCGGTCTGGCGTTCTTCTTGGCCTCGCGCATTGCCCCGGCACTGATCGCACGTCACGGCCAATCTTGGGGGGTGAGAGGCGTTGAAGATCCCGCATCGCTGCCCGTATTGGGGATTTTGCTATCGCTGTTCGGCCTGTTGGCCACACCGCTGACGCATACGCTTATTCGCGTGAATGAAAGTCAAGCCGATGCCTTTGGGCTGGATGTTGCACAAGAGCCCGATGCTT
>JAGWVG010000088.1 GCA_018970965.1 Alphaproteobacteria bacterium
CCACCTCGATCACATCGATCCCAAGGTGCTGGCAGAGCGTCTGCCCGGCATTACTGAAAGCGGCAAGATTTTTGCGGGCGTCGATCTGACGCGCCAGCCGCTGCCTGTTTGCCCAACGGTCCACTATAATATGGGCGGCATCCCCTGCAATTATCACGGCCAAGTCGTGACCAAGCGGGGTAAGGATGATGATGCCGTGGTGCCGGGCCTTTATGCTGTTGGTGAGGCGGCGTGCGTCTCTGTCCATGGCGCAAACCGCTTGGGCTCCAACTCGTTGATTGACTTGGTTGTGTTCGGTCGGGCGACTGGTCTGCACTTGAAGGAGACGCTGAAGCCCGGCGTCGCGCAAAAGCCGCTGCCCAAGGATGCGGCTGACCTCGCCCTGGCGCGGGTTGATAAATATCGTAACGCCAAGGGGGGCTCACCAACGGCTGAGATTCGCTTGGATATGCAGCGCACGATGCAAAAGCATTGCGCCGTGTTCCGCGATACCGCGCTGCTGGCTGAGGGCGTTGAGCTGATGACCAAGGTCAATAAGCGGCTGGAAGATGTGGCTGTGACTGACCGCAGCCTCATTTGGAACACCGACCTTATCGAAACGCTCGAACTCGACAATCTCATGTCGCAAGCCGTTTGCACGATGGCGAGCGCGAACAACCGTAAGGAATCGCGCGGGGCGCATGCGCATGAAGATTTCCCCGAGCGCGATGATAAGAATTGGATGAAGCACACCATCAGCTGGTTTGACGGCTGGGGCGGTTCGGGCGGCAAGGTGACGCTCGATTATCGCGGCGTCCATAACTACACGCTCACTGATGAGGTTGAGTATATCAAGCCCAAGGCGCGCGTTTACTAAGCGCGTTTGGGACAAGGGACGTACAGGGCGGTCTTTGCAAGGGCAGGGGCCGCCCTTCTTGTTTCTATTCGGTAAAGTCCTCGATCGGCCCATTGTCGCGGCGGGTTACGCTCGCTAAGGCGGCGGCAGTTTTTCGGCCAGCAGGATCGACGCATGACTGTTCTTATTCGCGAAAACGATATCATCGAAAGCGTCGCGGACGCGCTTCAATATATCAGCTATTTCCACCCGATGGATTATATCCGGGCCTTGGGAGAGGCATATAAGAAAGAGCAGGGGCCGGCAGCGAAAGACGCTATCGCGCAAATCCTGACCAACAGCCGCATGTGCGCTGAGGGCCATCGACCGATTTGTCAGGATACGGGCATTGTCACTGTTATCGTTAAATGGGGCCAGCAATGCGTGCTCGACTCCCGTCGTTCACTGCAAGAGGTGATCGATGAGGGCGTGCGCCGGGCCTATCTTCACCCCGAAAATAAGCTGCGGGCGTCAATTTTGGCTGATCCTGCGTTCACCCGCGTCAACACAAAGGACAATACGCCCTCGGTCGTCCATCTCGAAATGGTGCCGGGCGACAAGGTGAGCTTTGATGTCGCAGCCAAGGGCGGCGGGTCTGAAAACAAGACCAAGTTCAAGATGATGAATCCCAGCGATTCCATTGTGGATTGGGTGCTGGAAATGGTTCCGCAAATGGGCGCTGGCTGGTGCCCGCCCGGCATGTTGGGCATTGGCATTGGTGGCACAGCGGAAAAGGCAATGGTGCTTGCCAAAGAAAGCCTGATGGGCGCGATTGATATGGCCGAGCTAAAGGCGCGCGGCCCGCAAAATGATATTGAGCGGCTGCGGATTGAGATTTTTGACAAGGTCAATGCGCTGGGTATTGGCGCGCAGGGGCTGGGCGGTCTGGCAACAATCCTTGATGTGAAGATCCTCGATTATCCGACACATGCGGCATCAAAGCCGGTGGCGATGATCCCCAATTGCGCGGCCACGCGCCATGCGCATTTCACACTGACGGGCGCTGGCCCAACTTTCCTTGAAACGCCAAAGCTTGATGAATGGCCCAAGGTGGAATGGGCGCCTGACAGCGCCGCCAAGCGCGTTAATCTTGATACGTTGACCGCCGAGGATGTGAAAAGCTGGAAGGCGGGGGATCGCCTGCTTCTCAACGGCAAGATGCTCACGGGCCGCGATGCCGCGCATAAGCGCATTGCTGATATGCAGGCCAAGGGGGAGGAACTTCCCGTTAGCTTCAAGGGGCGGATGATTTATTATGTCGGCCCGGTGGATCCGGTGGGCGAAGAAATTGTTGGCCCTGCTGGCCCCACAACGGCCACGCGCATGGACAAGTTTATGGACATGATGCTCGAGCAAGGCCTGCTCGGCTGCGTCGGCAAGGCAGAGCGTGGTCCTGCCGCAACACAGGCCATTGCCAAACACCAATCAGCCTATTTGATGGCTGTGGGCGGTGCCGCTTATTTGGTGGCCCGGGCCATTAAAGGCAGCAAGGTCGTTGGCTTTGAAGATTTGGGTATGGAAGCCATTTACGAATTTGAAGTCAGCGATTTCCCCGTAACAGTGGCCGTCGATAGCAGTGGGGAAAACGTCCACACGTCAGCGCCGCTCGTTTGGCGCAAGAAGATTGCGGACGAAAAATTGTTGGAACAGGCCTAACCGCCTTTCGACTTCGTCAACCATCTTTGGCAACCGAGCGTTGATCCTTTTTGTAGAAAGGCGACGCTCGGGAGCAACTGAGGCTGGCGATGGACGAGAAGACTGTGCCCAAACGCGTGCAGACGCGCATGCGGATTTTAAATTACGAAAAAGAGTTGAAGCAACTGCTCCGAGCGCAGCTTGAAAAGGTCGAGCCGGGCCTTGTCGCGGATGATGGCGGGCGCGAGCGCCAAGTGGCGAGCGGCAAGATTGATATCACGGCGCGGGATGCCAATGGGCATTATGTGGTGATTGAACTGAAAGTGGGCCCATGCCCTGCCGGAGCCATTGAGCAGGTTCTTGGCTATTCTAGCGATTTGGAAGAGGAGACGGGAATTCCATGTCGCGCCGTTCTGGTCGCTTCAGAATTTACCTTGCGCCAACGTTCTGCGGCAAAACGCGCACATGAGATGCATTTGGTGACCTATCAGGTTGAACAAATGGACTTTGCAGGATCTCCTCCTCCACCTGATAAAAGCCAGATGCGCCCTTTGGCTCCGCATCAGGCACCGCCGAGGTGAAGAAGGCCGTGCCGGTTTTGGCCTGTCTATCGATCCACAGCCCGGCCCGCAGGCCATAGGCCTCGCCCGCATGGCCCACGCGCAGGCGAGCATCGGCAAAACCATCGCTGGAACAGCCAAATTTGCCCCGACCGATTGTTTGAACACCAAGCCCAAAGGCACAGAAAAAGCCGCCTTCAGTCTCACCATTATGCCCATTATAGCGCCATGCAGGCCGCTCCATTTGGTGCAGGCGGGCCGCAGGTAAAAAGCCGGCCCCGCGCTGAACCATCATTTGCCCAATGCGTGCCAAATCTCGCATTGAAATGCGCAGGCCGCCTTGCGGCGCAAAAAGCGCGCCATTGCTGCCCAGCTTATAGGTCGTCAGATCACACCCACCATTGGTGGAGGGGAGGACGGGACACGCGGGGCGTTGGCCGTGAAGATCATCGCGCCGGGGCTGGCCCGTCTCATCATAGAGCGCAATGGCGCGGGCAATTTGCGCATCGCTGCACTGTGCCCAATTATAGCAGGCGGCAATCCCCAAGGGCTTAAAGACCAGCGCGTGCATCGCTTGGTCAAAACGTTGGCCTGTCACCCGTTCAATGATGCTGCCAATCACTGGATAATTGATATTGGCATAACGGAAATAGCCGCCCGCAGGATGTGTCGCATCCCAAACGCGCGGGTCACCCAGACGCGCGCGGAGCGTTTCACCCAGTGGGATGACATAAAGATCTCCACCATCCATCAAGCTTGATTGGTGCGATAATAGCAGCCGCAGCGTAATCTTGCGGTTGGGGAAATTGGGATTGCGCAAACGCCACCCCAAATAGCGTGAAATATCGGCATCGAGATCAAGTTTTTTGGTTTCCACCAAGCGCATCACGCCAAGCGCGGTCACAAGCTTTGAAATGGAGGCAACTCTGACCGGATCGTCCGCTGTTACAGGCCGCCCGGTTTGGACATCCGCCAAGCCGACTTCTTTAAGAACTTGGATTTGCTTGCTATCGAAGCGCGTGATGACAGTCGCCCGATAAGAGGTGCGCTCAGGCATGGCACGGCTGGTCGTGGCCATGCCCAAAAGGCCTATTGCCAAAGCTATTCGCTGCCATATCTCCATAAGCTGATAGTAAGGGAAATGGGGGATGGTGCAATGGCGGGTCTAGCGGGCAAAGCCCTTAAATTTTTGGCCGCAGTCGCCATTGCGCTGTGCCTTGGCGTAACAATTATTCCGCCGTTTTTAGATGCCCGCTATTATGATGGGCCGGTGAGCGGCCATTATGATGGCAATCACTTCTTCAACCCTGGGGTTGACGATACGCTGCAGCCCCCAACGGGCAAATCACGTGGCGGTTTTCTCTGGCGCTTTTTATCGGGAGAGAGCGGCCGTCAGCCTTGGCCTGATATTGTGCCTGTTCGTCCCGCCAAGCCTGAGGCGCGCGTTATGGGCAGTCGGATGGTGGCCACATGGGTCGGCCATGCCAGCGTATTGGTGCAGACACAGGGGGTGAATATCTTGACCGATCCGGTCTGGTCAGACCGGGCAGGGCCGTTTGGCTTTGGCCCCAAGCGCGTGACAATACCCGGAATTGCTTTTGACGATTTGCCCAAGATCGACGTCGTTCTCGTAAGCCATAACCATTATGATCACATGGATTTAGATACGATTGGACGGCTTTGGGCGCGGGACCATCCAGTCATTATTACCAGCTTGGGCAATGATGCTCTGATTGCGCGGACTGGCGCGCCGTCCTTCGCGTTGGACTGGGGGCAGGGGGTCAACGTCCGGCCTGGTATGCGAGTCATTGTGACGCGCAATCATCATTGGTCGAGCCGATGGTTTAGCGATAGCCGCCGCGCCCTATGGTCCAGCTTTGTCATTCAGGTGCCGGGCGGAAATATCTATTTCGCAGGCGATACGGGCTTTGGTGATGGCCGGTGGCCGCAGGAAGCGCGACGCTTTGGCCCAGTGCGGCTGGCGTTGATCCCCATTGGCGCATTCCGTTTTGAACCCGGCATGGTCCGCACGGCCAGTCATATCGGCCCGATGGAAGCAGAACGGGTGTTTGCGCAGCTCAAGGCCGGCTTTGCCATTCCCATCCATTGGGGAACATTCCAATTATCCAACGAGGCACGCGAAACCCCGCCCAAAATGCTGGCCGAGGTGGTGCGCTGTGCAGGCTATGCGGATGCCTCTCGATTTGCGGCCCATCCGGTGGGCACTGCAGTTGATGTTCCCGCGTTGGGCAAGATCCCAGATCAGCATGCACCCAATGCCGAATGTTTGGCCAGATCTGACATTTACCGGCTGAATTAAGCGATGCGCAAAAAATAGCGGGCAGGGGACTTGCAATTCAGACCGAATCGATCTAATTAAATTTTGCGGGCCGGGCCCCTCTGGCGATTGCGTCAAAGCAGTCGTGATGTCGGACCGCATCGGGTAAGACCGGTGCGATTTGGACAGGCAGGACGCCGCAACTTCCAACAGCGCCGGACACACCCCGATTGAGCAATATCTTGTTCAAGGAGTGGCATATGAGTTTGCGCGTTTTTACATTGTTGTTGAAGCATCAGCGTTTGGATGAAGCCCTGCGGCAAGAGCAGGGGCGCCGTCTGCCAGATGTCTTCCGTATCCAGCAGCTCAAACGCATGAAGCTGGCCGTGAAAGATCGGCTGCACAGGCTTTCGGCAGGCCGTCGCCAAAAGGCGCGGGCCTGACCGGGTCGGCTGGCGGCAGAACTTCACCCCCTCCCCTCAACTGGCTGCCGCCAGCCGACATTCATCTTTTTAAATAGTGATAATCAGGGGCATTTATGGAATTCTTGATGATGGGCTGGCTGGGCACGCCAGTCTGGTTTTGGCTGACATTTCTTGGGATTGTCGCCGCACTCACTGCGTTTGACTTGGGCGTACTGCACAAGGAAGATCGGGAAATGGGGATAGCCGAGAGTTTGAAGCTCTCGGCTTTCTACATCAGCATTGCGCTGCTGTTCGGTGGCTGGATCTGGCTGGAAAAAGGCGCAGATCTGGGCATGAAATATTTTACGGGCTTTTTTATTGAAAAGGCCCTGTCGATCGACAACGTCTTTGTCATCAGCCTCATTTTCACTTTTTTCGCTATCCCGCGCATCTACCAATATCGTGCGCTGCTTTGGGGCATTTTAGCAGTGATTGTGCTGCGCGGCGTGATGATCGCAGCGGGTGCAGCGCTTGTGCAGCAATTCTATTGGCTGCTCTATGTGTTTGCGGCCTTTTTGATCGCAACAGGCGTGCGGATGCTGTGGGCGACAGACCATGAGCCGGATATCTCTAAAAACCCGGTTGTGCGGTGGATTTCGAACCATATGCGCGTCACCAAAGATCTGCATGGTGAACGCTTCTTCGTGAAAGAAGTCGATGCCAAAACGGGCAAAATGGTGCGCGCAGCAACGCCGCTGTTCTTAGCGCTTGTGGTGATCAATCTGGCTGATCTGGTATTTGCGGTGGACAGCGTGCCGGCGATCTTTGCGATCACGACGGACACGTTCATTGTCTACACATCCAACATCATGGCGATTCTGGGGCTGCGTGCGCTGTATTTCGCACTCGCGGCGATGGTGCACCGCTTCCATTATCTTAAATATGCACTCGCTTTGGTGCTGGTGTTTATCGGATCGAAGATCTTTGTGTCCGACTTTGTGATGGACGGCGCCAAATTCCCGCCGCTGGCAAGCCTTGCGGTGACTTTTGCCCTGATCCTGGGCGGCATCTTATGGTCGCTCTGGAAAACGCGCGAGAATGCCCCCGCGCGTTAAAAAACGACGCCCCCTCCAACGTGCCCAAGAGGGGGCGTCACCTTTTTTCCCGGTGCGCGATTAGCGCTTCAGCAATTCCAGCGTGGCTGCAACCATCGCTTCAGTGCCGAGGCGGATTGAAGGCTCTGGATCAATTTTGAACAATGGGCTGTGATGTCCGGAAATCGGCGCCCCGCCATTTTTGGCTGCTT
>JAGWVG010000089.1 GCA_018970965.1 Alphaproteobacteria bacterium
AAAATAATAGCCGGGGATATTGTAGGCCGGATCAATGAAGTAGCTGAAATCTTCGGCACCCATATTGGTCTGCTGGAAGGGAACAACCACGCCCGGGCCTAAGCGTTCAGCCAAGGCTGCATTTAGGCGGCGGGCAAGAGTGCCGTCATTGATGGTTACGGGCGTGCTTTCAGACACCGTTACATCGGGCAGGCGGTTCTCAGCGACGCCATGCGCACGGGCAGTATTAACTGCGACGCGCTTGATGGCATCAATCAGCATATTGCGTGTTTCGCGGCTGTTGGCACGGACAGTGATCTGCAAATTCACCTGCTCGGGAATGATATTGTGCTTGGTGCCGCCATGGAATGCGCCGACCGTAATAATGCCCGGGTCAAGCGGGCCTTTTTCACGGCTGATGATGGATTGCAGGCCAACGACAATTTCTGAAGCAATGTAAATAGGGTCGCGGCCAAGATTGGGGGCCGCACCATGTGTGCCCACGCCGTAAACTTTGATGTCTACGCTATCCGCGGAAGAATATTGGATGCCTTCGGCCGCGGCGATATGCCCAGTGGGCATTTCGGCCGCAACATGGAAGGCAAGGGCGTAATTGGGCTTGGGAAAGCGCGTGTACAGCCCATCCTTTAGCATGGCAGCGGCGCCGCCCACACGTTCTTCAGCCGGCTGCACGATGAAAAGAACTGTGCCCTTCCAACGGTCTTTCAGAGCGGCCAATTGACGCGCGGTGCCAACCATCGATGTGATATGCGTGTCATGTCCGCACGCGTGCATCACGGGCATTTCAAGGCCGTCAACGCCCACTTGGCGGACCTTGGAGGCATTGGCGAGGCCTGAGCGTTCTTCCAGTGGAAGACCATCCATATCTGCGCGCAGCAAAACAACCGGGCCGTCGCCGTTTTTCAAAACGCCGACAACGCCCGTGCCGCCTACTTTTTCAGTTACAACCATGCCCGGAACGGCGCGTAATTCCTTGGCCATACGGGCTGAGGTGTTAAATTCGCGGAAGGAAAGCTCTGGGTTGCGATGGAAATAGTCCCACAGCGCGCCCAGTGATTTGTCGTAATCTGCCTTGATGGCGGGCGCATAATCTGGGGCTGCAAAAGCAGGGCCTGCCAGAAGGGCGCAACCCGCCGCCATGAGAAATGCTTTGCGCATAAATGTTTCCTCCCATTGTTTTGATTCCCGCATCATGGCCTGTCTGGGAAAATGAGGCCAGCCCCTTATCATTTCCGATTTTGAAACTCTGACCATTTGCCAGTCTGTTATGCCGCGATATAAGGGGGCAGTAATTTTTTAGGGGGGAGTTAAACGTGTCAGCCCAATTGTCTGAATATTTGCCG
Source organism: Alphaproteobacteria bacterium (assembly GCA_018970965.1). GTDB lineage: Bacteria > Pseudomonadota > Alphaproteobacteria > Sphingomonadales > Sphingomonadaceae > Aquisediminimonas. The sequence goes on from JAGWVG010000089.1 coordinate 1,344, forward strand.
TACATTGTGCTGGGTGCCGGTGTGGTTTTGATTGCGCTGTGGGCGCTGCTTGGCCGATCATCAGCTGAAAAGTCTGAGGTGGTAGCTGAACAGGCTGTGCCAGAAGCTACCGTATCTGCATCCAAGGCAAAGGCGCCTGCCAAGGCGGCTGCCAAGCCGAAAGCGCCTTCAAAGGCCAAGGCCGCCAGCAAAGCGCCAGCAAAAGCCCCGGCCAAAAAGGCCGCTAAGGCAAAAGCTGCAGCGCCTGCCAAAAGCGTAACGAAGGCTGTTGCCGCGCCTGCCGCGAAGTCGGCCGCAAAAGCTGCGCCAAAGCCTAAGGCCAAGGCCGCAGCAAAGCCGGCGGCTAAGGCTGCAGCAAAATCTGCTGCGAAGCCTGCCGCGAAAGCTGCTGCCAAGGCACCGGCGAAACCTGCCGCCAAAGCTGCGGCCAAGCCCGCCGCTAAGGCCGCGGCTAAACCTGCAGCCAAGGCCGCTGCTAAGGCTCCTGCCAAGGCAGCGACAAAGGCGCCTGTCAAAGCAAAGGCTCCCGCTAAGGCGAAAGCTCCTGCCAAGGCGAAGGCCGTTGCTGCAAAGCCTGCCAAGGCTGCCGCTCCGAAGAAGGCAGCTGCTTCCAAAGGCCCCGACAACCTCTTGTTGATTAAAGGCCTTGGTCCGAAATTGAACACGATGTTGAAAGATCTTGGCGTCACGCAATTCCGTCAGGTCGCTGGCTGGAGTGCCGCCGATATTGCCCAAATTGATAGCAAGCTGGGTAACTTTGCGGGTCGCATCGCGCGCGACAATTTTGTCGATCAAGCGCGCTTATTGGCCAAGGGCGACATTGCGGGGTTTGAGGCTGCCTATGGCAAGCTGGATGCCGGCGCCCGTTAAGGAATAAACTCTTTCCCATGCGCGGGCGTTTTTCCGCAAGTTTAGCATTGGCGTATATCTTGAGCTTCGGGGCAAGCCCCGCTGCTGGACAATCCCTTGCGGACCAGCGGCGGGAGCTGGCCTCGGCCCAAGCGCAAGCTGCGCGGGCTGCGCGCATTGCCACCCAATTAGACGCCCGGGCCAAAGCTGAATCTGGCGCAGCTGACGCGGCTGAGCTTCAAGCTGCCGCGCTCGCGGCGCGTGTTCAGCGCTTGGAAGCCGATATGGCAGCTGGCGAGGCGCGGTTGCACCTTATTGAGAAGCTGCGAGAACGTGTACGCGCGCGCCTCGCAGAGCAGCAACGCCCTGCGATCCGCCTGATGGCGGCTTTGCAAAGCTATGCCCGCCGCCCAGCGGCCCTAGCACTCGTGCAACCGGGATCTTTGTGGGATCTGGTGCATGTTCAGCTGATCCTTGCGCAAATTGCACCCGAGCTGCGCAAACGCACGGCACATCTTCAAGCTGACTTTAACAACAAGCGGCGCTTGGAAGCCGCCGCGCGTGCGACGATTGACAAACTTGCCCAGAACCAGGCGCAGCTGCGTGCCGCCCAACAGGCCTTGGCGCAGTTGGAGGCCGCGCATCGCGCCGCTTCGTTGCAATTGGCGCAAGGGGCGATGTCCGCTCAAGATAAGGCCTTGGCGCTGGGAGAACAGGCGCGCGACATAATTGAACTGATTGATAAACTTGGCGAAGATTCGGTCCGGCTATCGCAATTGGCGACTTTGCCGGGGCCCGTCCTGCGGCCGAACCTGCCGGGTCGCGAGGCGCCTCCTGCTGCACAGCTTCTTGCAGAACCGGATAACAGCTTGGCGTACCGGCTGCCAGTAACGGGGCGACTGGTCGCTGGGCTGGGCGAGGCGGCGGCCAGTGGCGCGCGGGGTAAGGGCTTGGTGTTTGAAACCCGCGCTGGCGCGCAAATCATTGCGCCGCGCCGAGGAGTAATTGTGTTTGCAGGGCCGTTTCGCGGCTATGGGCAGATTGTTATTTTGGATCATGGCCGGGGGTGGACAAGCCTCATTACCAACATGTCTGTCCTTACCGTGCGCGTTGGACAGGCTGTAGGCGATGGCGCACCGATTGGCCGGGCGGGTAGCGGACGTCCCCATATCATTGTAGAGCTTAGGCGGGGCAGTCAGCCTGTAGATATCACCAAGCTCGTCTCCTAATCCGCGCTTTGTACAAGTCAGCGGTTTTAATCGCTCAGCTTTCCGGGTAGATGAGGCCACAAATCAGTTCAGGACCTGACATGGCGACTAAATTTTTGCGTGCCGCGTTGCTTGTTTCTGCTGTTGCGCTGGTTCCGGCTGCAACAGCGGGTATTGCGTCTGCCGACTTGACGATAAACCGCGATATTGAGCGGTTTGTCGCTGTCTATGAGCGCGTAAAAACCAGCTATGTTGATAAGGTAAGCGATGAGCAGCTGATTAAGGGGGCCATTGATGGCATGCTTGCCAGCCTTGATCCGCACAGTTCTTATCTCGACGCGCGTGATTTTAAGCAGATGCAAATCACGACAGACGGAAATTATGGCGGGCTCGGCCTAGTCGTGTCGATGGAAGATGGGGCGGTGAAAGTCGTTGCCCCGCAAGAAGACAGCCCCGCCGCCAAAATGGGCATCAAGCCCGGCGATTATATCACCCATTTGGATGGCAAGCTGCTTTACGGCGGGACGCTTGATCAGGCGGTGGACCAGATGCGCGGCGCGCCGGGAACGAGCATCAAGCTGACAATTGTGCGCCCAGGCCGCGACAAGCCTTTTGATGTGACAGTTACCCGCCAGATTATCGAATTAAAGCCTGTGAAATGGGAAGTGAAAGATGGTGTTGGCATTATCAACATCAATGGCTTCTCAAAGCAGACCGGGCAGATGACGCGTGCGGCGGTTGTTGCGATTGAAAAGGCGCTGGGCCGCCGGCCTTTGGGCTACATTATTGATTTGCGCTCCAACCCGGGTGGTTTGCTGGATCAGGCCGTTGAGGTGTCCGACGTATTTTTGGATCGCGTCGAAGTTGTCTCGCAGCGAGGCCGCGATAAGCGCGATATTGAGCGTTATTTTGCGCAGCCGGGCGATATGGCAGAAGGCCTGCCAATTGTGGTGCTGGTGGATTCCGGTTCTGCCTCAGCGGCCGAAATTGTCGCAGGTGCGCTGCAAGACCATCATCGTGCCTTGGTGATGGGTGAAAGATCCTTTGGGAAGGGGTCAGTCCAAACGCTGATCCCGCTGGATGATACGACGGCCCTGCGGCTGACCACTGCGCGCTATTACACGCCTTCGGGCCGATCAGTACAGGAAGGCGGGATTGAGCCGGACATTGCCGTGCCGCAGCTGAGCGACCCGGATTATAAGAGCCGCCCGCGCTTCCGCGAAGTTGATCTGGGCCGCCACCTCATCAACGAGGCGAAAGTGGACAACAGCGTATTAGAGGCTGATGATAAGCCAGACCCACGCTTTACCCAGACGCCTGATGAGTTGAAGGCCAAGGGCATTACGGACTTCCAGCTTTATTATGCGCTGCAGACAGTCTCTCGATTGGGCAAGGCGCAATTGGCGGCAGCGGCCCCGCGCAAGCTGGCCCGGAAATAAGGGAAGGGCAGAATTGTGACCAAATTTAATGCCGCGCGCATGCTGGCTTTGTTGGTTCCATCTGCGCTGATGCTTGGGGCCTTGGGGAGCCAATATATTGGTGGGCTTTACCCTTGCGAAATGTGTCATTGGCAGCGTTGGCCGCATGAATTTGCTATTGTTGCAGCGCTGTTCGCTTTTGGGACGCGCAATCACCGCGCGGCCGTCATTTTAACAGTGTTGGCTGCATTGGGAATTGCAACAAGTGGTGCCCTTGGCGTGTTTCATGCCGGCGTGGAATATGGCTGGTGGCCGGGGATTACCAGCTGTTCCACAACGGCCAGCGCGACGACGCTGGAAGCAATTATGGCCGCGCCCGTCATTCGCTGTGATACGCCGCAATGGACGCTTGCGGGTGTTTCCTTGGCTGGCTTCAACGCCATTTTCTCGATTGGCAGCGCGCTGGCGATTTTTGGGCTTTTGGCGCGCCGAGGCATTTCGGCATGAACCGCGCGGCAAAAGATGTGATGCTGCGTGTCGATCAGGCGGGCGAATATGGTGCAAAGCGCATCTACGCCGGACAATTGGCTGTGCTGGGCGATCGTCACCCGATGAGCGCTGAGATCCGCCATATGGCCGCGCAAGAAGAAGCGCATCTATCGCGCTTCAACGCGCTGGTGGCAGAGCAGGGGGTGCGGCCCACATTACTGCAGCCCTTTTGGCATGTCGCGGGGTTCGCCTTGGGCGCGGCGACAGCGTTAATGGGCCCGGAAGCGGCGATGGCCTGCACTGCCGCAATTGAGACCGAAATTGACCGGCATTATAGCGACCAGCTGGACGCGCTGGGCGATGACGAACCAGAATTGGCCGATGTGATCCGCGAATTCCGTGATGATGAGCGGGAACATCATGATGCCGCGATTGCGGCCGGGGCGGAAAAGGCACCTGCCTATCCGCTTTTGTCGGCGGCTATTCGGCTCGGCTGCCGGGCGGCCATCCGTCTTTCAGAGCGGCTGTGATGCGCGTAATCGGCTGGACAACATCTTCAAACAGGCAGAAACTTACGGACATGCGACTCATTTTAGCCAGCCTCGCGGCGCTTCCGCTTCTTGTTCCCGCTATGCCTGCACAGGCGCAGCGGTCTGAACGCGTCTTGGTAATTTTCGGCAATGATCCTTGCCCCACCAATGCCAGTGGCGATGAAATCATCGTGTGCGCGCGGCGCCCGGAATCAGAACGCTATCGCATTCCGCAAGAGTTGCGCCCGCGTTCGCAAAACCCGCAAAATCAAAGCTGGGCTGTCCGCTCCCAGGCCGCGATGGATACAGGCCGCACCGGCACGGGCAGCTGTTCTGCCACGGGCGCTGGCGGGTGGACCGGTTGCTGGGCTGAACAAATGCGCCAATATAAGCAAGAGAAGAAGCAAAAGCCTGACAATTGAGGCGAATTGCTGGCACGCGTCAATCGCGGCCGCTTGTTGATTTTCGAGAAATTGGTCGGGACGACAGGATTCGAACCTGCGACCCCCACACCCCCAGTGTGATGCGCTACCAGGCTGCGCTACGTCCCGACCGGAGGCGCGGCTTTACGCTGCACCCGGCGGCTTGGCAAGGCGGGACGTGCCAGAAAATGCACGTCCCCATTTTTGCGTGATTATTCTCCAATCAAGGTGCGCACACCCGAAACATCATAGGCCTTCACGCTGATTTCTTCGATCTTGATACCGCCAATTGCGCGGTTGAACGTCGCCATGTGGGGCGCCTTGCTATGCGCGGCAAGCGCCTCGCCATCGCGCCAACGCTCAGAAATGAGGATGACGTTGGGATCCGTCACATCGCGGGAAAAGACGTAAAGTTCGCACCCGTCTTCGGCTTGGGTGGTCGCCATTTGGGTCGCCATAGCGTCGTACAGGCTTTCAATGTCAGACGCTGCCGCGCGGATTTTGCCCATTACGATAATCATCTCTTTGGTATCCTCTCATCTCTTGCGTTACGCATTGGTTGCACGCGGGGCAGGGATTTGGTAACCGCGCGGGCTTCTGGGCGGGCGTTGCCGCTTGCCGTGATTTGACAAGAGTATTCGCATGTTCGCAACCCCTGCTTTTGCCCAAGCTGCCAGCGGCTCTGCCGCATCGGGCGGCCCCCAATCGACCCTTTTCTTTCTGGGCCAATTCGTTCTCATTGGCCTGATTTTTTACTTCCTGATTAT
>JAGWVG010000090.1 GCA_018970965.1 Alphaproteobacteria bacterium
ACGCAAGATGCCCAAGCCTATCGCGTGCTCGCCCGTAAATATCGGCCACAGCGCTTTTCCGAACTGATCGGGCAAGATGCAATGGTCACGACACTCGGCAATGCCATCAAGCGTGGCCGCTTGGCACATGCCTTTTTGCTCACCGGGGTGCGCGGCGTCGGCAAAACGTCCACCGCGCGATTGGTTGCTAAAGCGCTCAACTGTGTCGGGCCCGATGGCCAAGGCGGGCCAACAATCGACCCCTGCGGCCAGTGTGAGCCCTGCCGTGCAATTGCCGAAGGGCGGCATATTGATGTTATCGAAATGGATGCCGCCTCCAACACCGGCATTGATGACATCCGCGAAATTATTGATGCCGTGCGCTACGCCTCGGTATCGGCGCGCTTCAAAATTTACATCATCGACGAAGTGCACATGCTGTCCAAGGCGGCGTTCAACGGCCTTTTGAAAACGCTGGAAGAGCCGCCGCCACACGTAAAATTCTTATTTGCGACGACCGAAATTCAAAAAGTGCCCGTCACCGTATTGTCGCGGTGTCAGCGTTTTGATTTGCGGCGCATTCCAGCCGACCTTTTGGCGCAACATTTCGCCAAGGTTTGTGCCGCGGAAGGCGTAACTGCCGAGGCTGAGGCGCTGGCGCTTGTTGCGCGCGCGGCTGAAGGTTCGGTGCGCGATGGCCTGTCCATTCTCGATCAAGCTATTGCCCATGCCGATATGGATGGGGCAGGTGCTGTGACGGGCGATCAAGTCCGTGCGATGCTGGGCTTGTCAGACCGGGGGGCGGTGCGGCGCTTATTTGGCACACTCCTCTCTGGTGATGCCCCGGCCGCATTGGCGGCATTGCGTGATCAGCATGATCTGGGCGTTGAGCCGGCGGCTATTTTTAAAGGCCTGCTGGACACGTGCCACGGAACCACTTTGACCAAAGTGGGCACGCCGGCAGACCCTGCGCAGTCGGCTGAAGAGCGTGCGGATTATGAAAATTGGGCGGCCAATCTAAGCTTCCCGTTGCTCCACCGGATTTGGCAATTGCTGCTCAAGGGCCATGACGAAGTGATCCGCGCTGCCGACCCCGGCGAAGCCGCCGACATGGCGGTGCTGCGCATCATCTATGCCAGCCAATTGCCCGACCCGGGTGACTTGGCTCGCAAGCTGGAAAGCGGCACGCCGCTGGCATCCCCTAGCCCATCGGCGGCCCCCATGGCGCCCTCCGCCGCACCAATGGCTGCAGCGGTTGCACTGCCTACAACAAGCGCACAGCCCGCACCTGCAGCGGCACCCCCGCCCACCGCGCCTGCCGATTTTGCAGCACTTATTGAGTATCTGGCAGACAATGGCCGCGCGCATATGGCGCAGCAATTGCACGATTATGCCGGGTTGATTGACTATGCGCCGGGGCTCTTAACCTTCCGCCCGGTTAAGCCCCTGCCCAGTGATTTTGCACGCGATTTAGCGGCCGCTCTCAAATCGCTCACCAACATGGTGTGGGATGTCTCAACAGCAGATGGCGCGGCGCAGCCCTCGATGCTTCAACAGGAACAGGCACGCGCATCCGAAGCACGGCAAGCGATTTTGGACACTCCCCTTGTCAAAGCTGCATTTGAGGCCTTCCCTGATGCCGAGTTGATCGATTATGGGGCAACCCCTGACGCAGACGAGCCACAACGGAGCATCGCCTCATGAAATCGATCGACGATATTTTGAAGATGGCCCAAAATGTGCAGGCCGAACTCGAAAAAGCGCAAGCCAATCTCGACACCATTGAGGTGGAAGGGGCAGCTGGCGGAGGGCTGGTTAAGGTGCGCGCCTCGGCAAAAGGCCGCATCATTGGTGTCGCCATTGATGACAGCCTGCTGCACCCCAGCGAAAAGCAAATTCTGGAAGATTTGGTCGCTGCGGCCTTTAACGACGCGCGCGCGAAGGCTGATGCCGTCTCCACCGAAGAAATGGGCAAAATGAAAGGCAGCATTCCGTTGCCGCCGGGCTTTAAACTGCCCTTCTAAACCGCCCCTGACGTCGAGGTCAGAAGAGGCAGGCGTCGAGCCGATCGCGCCTTACCACCCCAATATTTGCAGCAATTTGGTTGCCATGGCGGCGCGTGAAGCCGCCGGGATCGGTTGCTTCTCGCTTCTTTGGGAGCGGCAAGACAGCTGCGATCCGCGCCGCCTCGGTTGGGCTGAGCCGCGAGGCATCATGCCCAAAATAACGCTGCGCACCCGCATTCGCGCCATAAGTGCCAATGCCGGTTTCAGCGATGTTCAAATAGACTTCCATAATCCGGCGCTTACCCCAGATATTTTCAATCAAGACAGTAAACCAAGCCTCTAAGCCTTTGCGGATATAGCCCCCGCCCTGCCATAAGAATGCGTTTTTGGCGGTCTGCTGGCTAATCGTTGAGCCACCCCGAATCCGCCCACCTTGAAGATTGCGCCGAAAGGCTGAGGCAATGGCTTCGCGATCAAAGCCGTCGTGCAGGCAGAATTTGCCATCTTCCCCGGCAATCGCGGCGCGCGCCATATCAGGATCCATATCGCTGAGGCTCATCCAATCTTTGGTGAGCCCGCGGCCAGCAATAACGTCGCCCGCCATTGTTGCCGTGATGGGCGGCGGAATGAAGCGGTAAACAACCACCCACAGGACTGAAAAGATGATAAACCCCAGTGCCGCCTTGCCGAAAAAAAGCGGCCAGCCGCCTGCAGAAAATGGCTTTGTGCGTTTCCCCATAAGTGCGGTTTAACGGCTTTGCTGGTGCGGGCAAGTCGCCCTTCAGCGCGCGCAGGTTGCCGTGCGCCGCGAGGATCGCTAAAGCGCCCGCTTTCCGCACAGTCTGGATGGATTGCCCGTGACCACGCTTTACGCCCGCTTTGCCGCGCATATTGAAGATGCGCTGAACGCTCTTGAGACCGAAGGGGTTTTGACGGCGGGTGTTGACCGACGCAATGTGACGGTAGAACCGCCACGCGATGCCAGCCATGGCGATTTGGCAACAAACGCAGCGATGGTCCTTGCAAAACCAGCAGGCATGAACCCGCGTGCTTTGGCCGAGGCGCTTTCGGCCAAGCTGGCAGCGCTGGACGAGGTGGCCACCGTTGATGTCGCTGGGCCGGGCTTTATCAATTTGCGGCTGACCGAAGACGCATGGCGCCGCGAGTTGACGCTGATCGCCGCTGCAGCAGAAAATTATGGCCGCTCGGCGCTCGGCGCAGGCACAACCGTGAATGTTGAATATGTTTCTGCCAATCCGACAGGGCCAATGCATATGGGCCATTGCCGCGGCGCGGTGGTGGGCGATGCACTGGCCTCTCTGCTCGAATATGCCGGCCATAAGGTCATCCGCGAATATTATGTGAACGATGCGGGCGGACAAGTCGATGTCCTCGCGCGTTCCGTGCATCTGCGCTATCGTGAGGCGCTTGGCGAAGCGATTGGGGAAATCCCCGAAGGGCTGTATCCGGGTGATTATCTGGTGCCCGTGGGCCAAGCCTTGGCCGCTGAACATGGCGACCGATTTGTCGCAGCGCCAGAGAGCGATTGGCTGATCCTGTTTCGCGAATTTGCGGTTGCCAAAATGATGGACATGATCCGTGCAGATTTGGCGCTGCTCGGCATTCATCATGATGTATTTGCATCTGAAGCCATTGTTCAGCGTGAGAAAAAGCCTGAAGCAGCCGAGGCCTTTTTACGCGAAAATGGCCTTGTTTATGACGGCGTTTTAGAGGCGCCAAAGGGCGAGGTAGACCCAGATTGGGAAGCTGTAACGCTACCGCTGTTTCGCTCGACGCAATTTGGGGATGATCAAGACCGGCCCATCAAAAAGTCCAATGGCAGCTGGACCTATTTTGGTGCCGACATGGCTTATCACTTCCAAAAGGCCCAAAATGCCGATGCGCTGATTGATATTTGGGGCGCCGACCATGCGGGCACAGTCAAGCGCATCAAGGCCGCGGTGACCGCCCTGACCGGTGGCACCAAGCCATTTGATGTGAAGCTGGTGCAGATGGTGCGGCTGCTGCGCGGCGGCGAACCCGTGAAAATGTCCAAGCGCGCGGGCAATTTCGTAACCTTGGCAGATGTTGTGCGCGAGGTGGGTAAAGATGTCGTCCGCTTCACGATGCTGACGCGCAAAGCCGATGCACAGATGGATTTTGACTTTGCCAAGGTGGTCGAAGCCTCAAAGGACAATCCGGTTTTTTATGTGCAATATGCGCATGCGCGGATTTGTTCGTTAAAGCGCAAAGTGGCTGAAGCCGGTATGGATGCCAGCAATCCAAATGTGGCGCTGTTGGATGCGACCGACCTTGAGCTGGCCAAACTGGCCGCGCAATTCCCCCGGATTGTTGATTCGGCGGCGACTGCGCGCGAGCCGCATCGCATTGCTTTTTACCTTTATGATCTGGCTGCCGCATTCCATGCCCATTGGAATGCGGGCAATGATGATCCGGAACGGCGTATTTTTCTTGTCAATTCGGCAGAAATGACGGCTGCCCGTCTTTTCTTGGCGTCCGCAATCGGGCAAGTAATTGCCAATGGCTTGTCGATCATGGGGGTGGCAGCCGCTGAGGAGATGTAACGTCGATGGCAGGCAATGAAGAATTGTCGCTTGGCAAAGGGGAGCGCCTCCCCTGGCTTGAGCCCGTCGAAGATCTAACCGAGGACGCGCCTGTCGACCATCGCAAGATCATGGCGTTTGCTCTTGCCTTTGTAGCCGCAGTGGCTGTGGTTGCGGGCAGCATTTGGTGGTTCCGCACTCAGCAACAAGAGCCCAATGGCACTGGCGCACTGATCGCCGCACCCGCAACGCCGTATAAGGTAAAACCCAGCGAAGCGGGCGGTATGGATGTGGAAGGCCAAGGCGATGCTGCCTTTGCGGCATCCGAGGGCGCCGAGGCGGATGGCAAATTGGATTTAACCGCTCAGCCCGAAGCCCCTGTAACAGACCAGCGCGTGGCCGATGCAGACACCGCAAAGCCCGTCTCTGTTGGCAAAAAGGCAAGCGCGCCAGTTGCCCTTGGCGGCAAACTTGTGCCCGCAAAACCAACTGTGCCCGGCCCCCGCCCTTTGGCCTCGGCAAAGACGGAAGACCCCAGCCAGGGCCTCATTCAATTGGGCGCTTTCGGGTCTGACACTGCGGCCAAACAGGCGCACGCGCAGTTGGTGCGGCGCTATCCGCAACTGGCGCCATTGCCGCGCGTCATTTCTAAAACGGAAGTCGGCGGCACGACCTATTTTCGGCTCCGCCTGACAGCTGGCGCCGAAGCGCCACAAATTTGCGCACAATTGCGCAGCGGCGGCGCCACCTGCATGATGATTAAATAATCCCCAGTAAATGGCTCGTCCCCTGCCCTGCCCTTCGACATATGGGGCTGCGGCGGTTAGATTTTGGCTATGAAGCCCGTTATTTTTGGCCTGTCTGGGGATCGCATCAGCGATGATGAGCGCGCCTTTTTCAAAGACGCTGACCCGGCGGGCTATATTCTGTTTAAACGCAACATTGTGGATCGGGTGCAACTGCGCGCACTGACGGATGATCTTAAAAATCTGGCAGGTCGGGATGATCTGGCAATTTTGATTGATCAAGAAGGTGGCCGGGTTGCGCGAATGCAACCGCCCGAATGGCCAGCTTTTCCGGCAGGCGCCGCTTTTGATCGGCTCTATGACATTGCCCCCATGTCAGCGATTGAAGCCGCGCGCGCAAATGCCGAAGCCATTGGCCTGATGCTGGCTGAAGTTGGCATTACGGTGGACTGCTTACCGCTGTTGGATGTGCGTGTGCCCGAAACGCATGACGCGATTGGCGATCGCGCTTTGGGCAGTGATCCGATGCGGGTGGCGGCACTTGGCCGGGCGGTGATTGATGGGCTGCGCGCGGGTGGCGTGGTGGGCATCGTCAAGCATATGCCCGGTCAAGGCAGAGCTGTTGTTGATAGCCATTTGGAACTGCCCACAGTCACTGCCGATGCCGATGCTTTGGAGCAAGATTTGGCGCCCTTTGCCGCGTTGAAAGACGCGCCAATGGGCATGACGGGCCATATCGTTTTTACCGCTTGGGACAAAGAGCGGTGCGCAACAATGTCGCCCAATATCCTCAACGATATCATCCGCGATAAAATTGGCTTTACGGGCCTGATTATGAGCGATGATCTGGACATGAAGGCATTGAAAGGCAGCGTCCCTGAATTGGCAGCACAATGTGTGGCCGCAGGCTGTGACGTCGCGCTGAATTGTTGGGGCCGATTTGACGAAATGCTGGGCATCGCCAATCTTCTGCCTGACATCACCCCGGTGGCGCGCCAACGGCTAGATGCAGCCATGGCGACCATCCAGCCTGTCGATCATTTCGCGCGGATGGCGGAGTTGATGGCAAAGCGCGATGCGCTGTTGGCACTTGCGGGGTAGAGGCGCATGTCGGGGGAACAGCTTGTACTCGACAATTTTGAAACAACCTCTCCTGCCGATGAGGAACGCCTGACCGTTGACCTTGGCAGTTGGGAGGGCCCGCTCGACCTTTTGCTAACGCTGGCCCGGACCCAAAAGGTCGATCTGCGCGAAATGTCGATCCTCGCGCTGGTTGATCAATATCTCGCCTATATCAACGATGCACGCGCGCTGAAGCTTGAAATAGCTGCGGATTATCTGGTGATGGCCGCCTGGCTTGCCTATCTCAAGTCTGGCCTGTTGCTGCCCAAAGACCCTGAGATTGAACCGAGCCCGGAAGAGCTGGCACTGCGCCTGCAATTGCGGCTTGAGCGGCTTAACGCAATGCGCGAGGCAGGCGCGCGACTGATGGCGCGGGACCGGCTGGGCCGCGATGTCTTTGCACGCGGTGCGCCTGAGGGTCTGCGCGTGGTGCGCAAGGCTCTTTGGGATGCCAATCTGTTTGATCTGATCCAAGCCTATGGTCATGTAAAAGCCCGCGCAGAGCCCCCGTTGCACGTTGTCCATCAGCGCAATGTGCTAACTCTGGA